>JANLSF010000262.1:0-2551 GCA_031362285.1 Gemmatimonadota bacterium
TTCTTCGTCTTGGTTCCCATGATGCCGGTCCTCGCCGGTCGCTGCGTTGAGGTCGCTGGGGTCAGTCCACGCATTGACCCGCGCGGCATTCTACACGCACCGCCGCGATTGCACGAAGAAAGGCCGCATGCCCGGGTGCGATCTCGACTCGGGTGAGCGTGATTCCCGGCGTATAGTCGGGAGCGCACTAGTCTCGATGGTGCGTCAGCCTTCTACGGAATTCCCTATGGCACACCGTGGCGTCGGTCTCCTGCTGCACATGGCGGCTGCCGTGTGCGGACTCGCTGCCGTCGCCGCAGCCCAGAACGCACCACCCGCCATGCCGCTCACGTTCGAGGCGGCTGTCGAACGCGCGATGAACGCCAACCCTACGCTCGACGCAGCCAGGCGGCGCCAGCTCGTTTCGGTGCAGGCCGTGGCAGTGGCACGCGAGCGGCCGAACCCCGACGTGCGGGTCGAGTTCACACGAGAGACGCCCACGCAGTCGTATTCGCTGGCTGTGCCGGTTGAGACCGGTGGGAAGCGCGGGCGCCGGACCGCGGTCGGGCAAGCCGGCGTTGAGGTGAGCGACGCCGAGGTGGCGCGGGTCGCCGCGGACCTGCGCAGCGCCGTGCGCCGGGCATACTTCGAGCTGGCGGCGACTGATTCGCGGCTGGCGCTGATGCAGGAGGTGCTCGACCTCGCCGTTCGAGTGCGTGACGCCGCCACCCAGCGCTTCGACGCGGGCGACGCACCACGGCTCGAAGTGCTCCAAGGAGAGCTGGCGCGCGCAGAAGCCGAGAATCACGTCATTGCGGGCCGAGGCGCTGTGGACGCGGCGCGTGCGCAGCTGAGAGCGCTGCTGGCGCTGCCCGCTGACGCCACGCTTTCTCTGGCCACGCCCCTCGACGCGGGCATCACCGGAGCGCCGGGGCTACCCGCGGCCAAGGCCGACGCCGCCCACGTGGACCTTACGGTGTTCGACCGGCAGCTCGACGAGCAGCGCACGCGGATTGCGCTGGCCGGGGCGATGCGAGTGCCGGACCTGACGCCCGAAGTGTCACTCACGCGGGGTGCCGAGCCAGAGTTCACCACCGGTTGGCGCGCGGGTCTCGGCGTGACGGTGCCGCTCTTCACCAGGAACCGCGCGGCCGTGCGACTGGAAGAGGTGACGCTCACGGCCATGGCCGCAGAGCGAGCGGCCGCAGTGTCACGAATTGACGGAGACGTCGCCGCGGCTGGCGCCGTCGCGGACTCGCTCGGCCAGCAGTACCTGCGCTACCAGGCGACCATCGTGCCACAAGCCATCGAGATCGAACGCCTCGCGGAAGACTCCTACCGGCTCGGCCGCACCGGCATCGCCGCGTTCCTCCAGGCGCTGCAGACCTCGCGCGACGTGCGCCTGCGCATGCTGCAGACCGCCGCCGACTTCCAATCCGCGCGCGCCACCCTCGAGCGCGCCCTCGGAGCCCCCTTGCCATGACATCCGTGACTTCACGCACGCTCGTGTTCGGGCTGGTCACGGCGCTGGCCGTCACCACCGGCTGCTCGCGCGAGGTACCCGACGAGGTGAAGAGCGAGACGATCGTGCCGGTCGAGGCCGAACCGGCTCAGCTCGGCGACATCCGGTCGGTGGTGCGCGTCACCGGCGTGGTCGCGCCCGCTCCTGGCGCCGAGCTGATCGTGGTGGCGCCCGAAGCAGCGCGCATCGCTCAGTTGCCGAAGGGCGAGGGCGACCGCGTGGCGGCCGGCGATCTGCTGGTGCGATTCGACATTCCCACGACGGGCGCGGAGGCGGCACGACAGCGCGGCGAGATCGCGCGCGCCGAGGCGCAGATTGCCAATGCCCGCGCCGGCCAGACCCGCGCGAAGGCGCTGTTCGAGCGCGGCATCGCGGCGCGTAAGGAGCTGGAGGACGCCGACCGCGACGTGGTCAATGCCGACACGGCCCTCACGCAAGCGCAGGCGACGCTGGCCGTGGCCGAGAGCGCCGTCGCCCGCGCGACCGTGCGTGCGCCGTTTGCCGGGGTCATTGCCAGGCGATTCCACAACCCGGGCGACGTCGTCGAGCCAACGGCCAGCGACCCGGTGCTCCGACTCATCGACCCCCGTCGCATGGAGATCGTAGCGTCGGTGTCGCTCGGCGACGCGGCGCGCGTGGTCGTGGGCGGACGCGCGCGACTCACCGGCGCCAATGACGCCGCGCTCACGGTCGTGGCCCGTCCCATGTCGGTCGAGGCCGCAACGGGTGCGGCGCCAGTCCGTCTGGCCTTTGCCGGCCCGCCGCCGGCGTTCGCCTTCGGCACGCCCGTCCAGGTGGAGATCGATGCCGAGATCCGCACTGGCGTGGTGCTCGTGCCCGTGAGCGCCGTCGTGCGCGAGGGCGAAGACACGGCGGTCTTTGTGGTGATGGCCCAGAGGGCCGAACGCCGGGCCGTGGTGCTCGGCCTGTCGGACGGCGCGCACGTGGAAATCACGTCGGGCATCGCCGCTGGGGATCTCGTGATCACGCGCGGGCAGGCGGGCCTGCCCGACGGCGCCGCCATCGCCGTCGGGGCCGCGAAGTCGTGAA
>JANLSF010000426.1:0-1789 GCA_031362285.1 Gemmatimonadota bacterium
GCGTCCGTAGGGCGGCTTGGTGATGGGCAGACCACGCGGACCAGGGCCGGGCTCGCGGTCGAGCCGTTTGCGCGTCTGCGTGAAGGTGAAGCGGCCCGGGCCCTTCACGAGCGCGCCAAGCCACGGGAAGGTGACCGACGGCACGTAGAGCACACCCGTCTCCGGATCCACGGCCGCGCCGCCCCAGTTGGCGCCGCCCACCCAGCCGGGCAGGTAGAGCGTGCCCTTCTTGTCGCCGGGCGCGGTGCCTTCGAGCGTGGGCGGCGTGAACATCGGCCCGATGGTCCACTGCTTCGCGATCTCGCGCGCTTCCTGCTTCAACTCGGGCGTGAAGTCGATGAGGTCGTCGTCGGTGAGTCCCTGGCGATCGAACGGCGCGGGCCTGGTCGGGAACGGTTGCGTGGGCGAGGTCCATTCGCCGGGCACGGTGGACTTCGGCACCGGCCGTTCTTCGATCGGCCACACGGGTTTGCCCGTGACGCGATCGAACACGAACGCGAACGCCTGCTTCGTGACCTGCACCACGGCCTTGATGCGGCGGCCGCTCACCGTGATGTCGGCGAGCACGGGCGCCGTGGGGTTGTCGTAGTCCCACAGGTCGTGATGCACCATCTGGTAGTGCCACTTCATCTCGCCGGTGCGCGCGTCGAGACACACGAGGCTGTCGGAGTAGAGATTGGCGCCCGGACGTTGGCCGCCGTACCACTCGTTGGCGGCGCTGCTGAGCGGCACGTAGAGATAGCCGAGCTCGGCGTCGGCGCTCATCAGGCTCCACGCCTTGGCGCTGCCGGTGTCGCGCCACGAGCGCTGTTCCCACGACTCGAGACCGGGCTCACCGGGCCGCGGCACCACGTGGAAGGTCCAGCGCAGCGCGCCGGTGCGCACGTCGTAGGCGCGGATGTCGCCGGGCGGCAAGTCCACCTGCGTGCCTGAATCGGTCCAGCCCTGGCCGCCAATCACGACGACGTCGCCCACCACCAGCGGACCGGGCGCGCTCCAGCGGAACGACGTGGTCTTGGCGCCAAGACCGGTGATGAGATCGACGCGGCCGCCCGCGCCGAATCCGTCGGCGGCACGTCCCGTGCGCGCGTCGAGGGCATACAGGTAGCGGCCGCGCACGTTGAAGACGCGTGCGGATTCCCCGCCGGTCCAATACGCGAGGTTGCGGCTCGCGCCGGCGCCGCTCAGGTCGTCGGCCTCCACGGCCTGCGCCCACACCGTGGCGCCCGTGGCCGGGTCGAACGCCTCGGCCAGGCCCAGCGCGTTCGAGGCGAAGAGCAACGCGCCAGCCTTGAGCGGAGTGGCCCGGAAGGTGGTGGGCACGATCACGTTGGGATGGGCCGCGCGAATCGCCGGATCCACGCCGGGCCGACGCCAGGCGATACGCAGCGATGCCACGTTGGCGGCCGTGATCTGGTCGAGCGCTGAGTACTTGGTGCTGCCGGCGTCGCCGCCGTGATTGGGCCAGTCGCCGGCTGTCGGACCACGCTGGGCGCGGGGATGGGCCACGGCGGCAAGCAGCATGGCGACGAGACACGCGAGCGTAAGCATGGGCCGCATGGCGGGAATCGTAGCGCAGCGCGGGCTGGCGTGCCGAGGCGCGTACCGCGGCGCGAAGATGTGACACCATCTTCCTGGTGCGCTCACTCCAAGGAGCTCGGGATGTCCATCGGTGCTGATTTCGCGGCTCTCTTTGCGCGCGACCTCGCCCGGCTGTCTCGTCAACTCGACGCGTTCGACGAGGCGCACCTGTGGCAGGTGCGGCCCGGCGTGACCAACTCCGCCGGCA
>JANLSF010000273.1:0-6013 GCA_031362285.1 Gemmatimonadota bacterium
CGCACGATCGTCGCCGCCGACAACAACGTGGGGGGCGCGCCGCTTCGCTTCTTCGCCCTCACCGACCGGTAGTTCGCTCGAAACGTCCGGGCGTCACCGCCCGAGGGTCAGGCGCGGCGCGTGTCCTTCGGGATGCGCGCCGCGTCGAGCGTCTGGAGGTCGTCGTCCGTGAACGCCCACAGCAGCAGCGCGGCGGCACACAGGGGCAGCGACGAGAAGAACACCACGTTGCCTCCCGCGAGCGCCAGCGACCACGGGTCCACGATCGACCGCCAGACCCCCAGCAGGGTCGTCCCCGTGACCAGGGCGAGGGCAGGGTAGGCCACTCGCCGCCAGAGCCCGAGCACGACCAGAAGCGCCAGGATGCACTCGGCGGCCCCCAGGAGCGGCATCAACGACTCGGCCGACAGGAGCCCGCCATAGAAGATCGTGGCGACCTTGGCGCCGTGTGCCGGATGGACGAGCTTGTCCACCCCCCAGACGCCGACGAAGAGGCCGAGGGAGACGCGGAGGGCGGTCAGGGCGATGGCTTTCATGCCCGACGTAGTCGGCCCGGGAGGCTGCGGTTCCCCCGTGCGGCGCTCTTGCGGGCCGCGCTCAGCCACCCCACCTTGAGGGGACATCGCGACCGAACAAAAGCCGAATTTCCCTTCCATCCAGCACCGCAGGAGTCTCACATGCCCGGCATGATCGCGACCTCGCTCATCGGCGAGATCCAGCACGAGGCCGCCACCACCCGCAAGCTGTTCGAGCGCATTCCCGTGGAGAAGCGCGACTTCTCGCCCCACGCCAAGTCATGGCCGCTCCACAAGCTGGCCACCCACGTGGCGCAGCTCGGCGGCTGGACGGCCGTCACCTGCGAGACCGACGAGCTCGACTTCGCGAAGCCCTTCCCGCAGCCCAGCTGGAACACGCGCGAGGAGCTGCTCACGCTGCACGACGACATGACGGCGAACGCCATCAAGGCGCTCGGCAACACCTCCGACGCCGATTTCATGAAGCCGTGGACGCTGCGGAATGCGGAGCAGGTCTACTTCACCATGCCCAAGATCCAGGTCATCCGCAGCATGTGCATGAACCACGTGTACCACCACCGCGGGCAGCTCTCGATCTACCTGCGGTTGTGTGACGTGCCGCTCCCGAACATGTACGGGCCAACGGCCGACGAGCAGTAGCCGTCGCCGAAGAGGCAACGGGGGGCTCGCCACCGTGGCGAGCCCCCCGTTGTCATCCGTGGCTGGTGGCGGGCCTACGGTACTGTCGCCACGCGGGTGGAGGTCGCGGGTGTCACGAGGAAGCCCGGGGCACTCACCGAGATGGTTCCCGTTCCTGACGCCACCGGCCGCCACGCGATCCCGCCCTGTCCCGCTGCCAGCGTCGACTGACTGGCAGTGAGTCGCGCGGCAATGGTCGCCGTCAGGCTGGTGCCGGTGCCTCCGCTGTTCACGAGGAGCACCGCGCCGGCCGGCGCTGCCACCACGCTCGCGGTTACGGTGAGCGGCGTGGGCGTGGCCGCGTTCCACCGGACGGCCTGTTGCGTCGAAAGCGCGGTCGGCGCGGTTGGCGAGTTGGGCAGCCCCACGCGCACGTTGAAGATGCGGTCCGCGCTATTCGCAGCGGCCGAACCGAGCGCCGACAGAATCTCCACCATCGGCGTGGCCACGCTGTCGGCCACCACGTCGTTGGCGTAGCCCGGCGCGCTGATCGTGACGTTCACGCGGCCGACCTGTGACTCCACCCCCTGCACGTAGTACGGAATGGTGGTCTGGAGGTTCGCGAGCGTGACCGTGATCAAGGCCGCGCCCGGCGTGCTGTCGTTGGGCGACACGAGCAGCTTGGTCGGGTCGGCGCTCGTGATGGTGATCGTCTTGCCGAAGTGGTAGGCGGTCGGGAGGAAGGCGTTGCGGGCAAGCTGCAACCCGGCGCCCACGTTCGACGGACTCGGCGCACTGATGAGCGGCGTCGTGACCGTGACCGTCGTCGTCGAGCCGCTCGCGACGGCGTAGCCGGGAATCGAGACGCCCAACGTGGTCGTGCCCGCGGCCTTGGTCAGCATCTGGAGGAATCCGGGGCTCGTGATCGTGGAGTTGGTACTGGCCTGCCCGACCGGAATCTGGACCGTTACCGCGCCGGACCCGTTGAGCGTGTCGGCCAGGCTGAGCAGGGAGGCGATGCCGGGCGACGTACTGGTGACCGTCACGGAAAGCGGCCCCGGCGCGCCCGCCCGCACGGCCTGCGAGAGGACACTGTTGCCGCTCGGTGCCCCCACGATGGCGGTGACGGTGCTACGCGTGAACGCCTGCAGGTTGGTCGATGCGCTCAGAACGACGCCCGGCGCCACCACGTTCACCGTCTGCGACGCACCGGTGTACCCCGGCGCGCTGAGCAGCACGGTCGTGGTGCCCGTCGCCCCCTCCAGGCCTTGCACGTAGTAGCTGAAGTTGTTGGGGTTGGTGAGGAGCACGTCGATGGAGTCCACGCCCGGCGTCGTTGCGTTGGGCGAGACCTTGACCTTGGTCCCGTCCGACGAGCGGATGGTCACCATGGTGCCGGCGGGCGCGGGCGCGGGCGCCGAGAGCGACACGAAGCTCACGAAGTCCTGATGGCCCGCGGCGACCGTGAACGTGCCCGGCGCGCCGATCAGCGCCGAGGTGATGACCGCGGAATCGCTCGGCGAGTTCACCGACTTGAAGAACTGCAGCGTGCTCGAGGCGCTCTTGGTGAGCTTGGCCGTGCCCGACGTGAGCGGACGGAGCGAGACGCCGCCCGTGGCGAGCGTCGTCGGCAACTGCAGCTGCCGGGACTTGATCTGTACCACGACGCTGTCGAGCCCGGTGACCGAGTCGGCCGCCGACAGCACCTTGGCAACCGACGGAGTCGTGTTCTTGATGATGACATCCACCGGCGGCGCCTGCGCACGGAGCGTGGCTCCGACGCTGGCCAGCAAGGTGTCGGTCGGGTTGTTCAGGTAGCCAATGCGGGCCTGGAACAGCCGCGGCGCCGTGAGCGTCGTGAAGCTGCTGATCGGCAGGTTGGCCAGCTGCACGCCTACGTTGCGCAGCCGGATCACGGAGGTTGCCGGCGTGTAGCCAAAGCCTGGCGCCGAGACCAGGACCTGCACGGAGTCGTTCGGCGCGGTGCCCTCGAGCGCGTGGAAGTAGAGGGACATCAGCCCGGTCTGACCCGCCGGCACCGGAACGACGAGCGAGTCGGCCAGCGTCGAGTCGGTGAGGCCGAGCTTCAGCCTGAGCGGATCGAGGCTCTTGATGACGGCAATCACGCCGCCAGCGGGCGCGGCCGTCGCCAGCAGGTTGTTGAACTGGCTCGTCTGCATGCCGCGACCCACCGTGATGAAATTGCCGAAGGCCACCATGCTTGGCGCCGTGACGGTCACAGTGTCCTTCGGGTAGTTGGCCGGCAGGAAGCCGGTGTTCCCCTGTGGGGCGATGCGCACCGTGGTGACACCGCCGGCCACCGGCTTGAAGGCCACGCCACCCGTGAGGAACGTGCTGCCCGTCTGGAGCGTGTTCGCCAGGATGCTGACGACCACCGAGTCGAGTCCGTTCACCGAGTCGGCCGCCGTGAGGAGCTTGGCAACACCGCCGCTGTCGTTCACGACGTTGAACACCAGCGGCGGCGCCTGGGCGCGCAGGTTCTGGAGACCGTTCATGAACGGGCTGGCCTGCGAGACGCGGTATCCGACGCGCGGGAAGAAGAACGTCCGCGCCGACACCGACGTCGTGGTCCCCGGCAGCGAAACGACCTGGTACGCCGCCGTCCGCAGGTTGACCGTGAAGGTGCCGTCCACGTAGCCGGCCGCGCGGACCGTGAGGGTGATCGCCGTGTCGCTGCCGGTCCCTTCGAGCACGTGAACGAAGAAGCTCAACGAGGTCCCGCCCGCGTTCACCGGCACGTCGAGCGAATCGCTGCCGAGCGTCGTCCCGGTCGTCGACAGGCGGATGGCCGTGCTGTGCGTCGGCTCGAAGATGGAGACCGTGCGGCCGCCAGCGGGGGCCGGCGCCGACAACGGGAAGTAGAACGTCGAGACCTGCAACCCGCGTCCGACGATGACGCTACCGGTCGTGATCACGGGCGCCGTGACCGGCACCACGCGCTCCGCCAGCAGGGGCACGATGGTGATCGTGGTGTCGGTGCTCTGGAGCCGCACCGTGTCGCTCCCGACGCCGAGCGGCTGGAGCAGCACGCCCCCCGTGTTCACGTTGGTGGTCGTGTTGACGGCGAGCGGGACCAGCGTCGCAAGCAGCGTGTCCTTGAGGGTGATCGTGTCGCCGCTGGCGCCGCCTCGCAGCCTGGCGGCCGCGGGCGTGCTGTTGGTGAACATGATGTTGCGCGTGGGCCCGCCGGCGCGCACGACCTGCGTGGTCGCCAGCGCCGTCGCGGCGGGCGTCGTCAGGTAGCCGATCGACGCATAGATGATGGAGCGCGTCGAGAAGCTCGTCGTGCCGTTGGTCGGTACGCCATCCAGGCGCAGGGCACTGTTGCGCAGGTGGATCTGGAAGGTGTCGGAAACGAAACCGGGCGCCGAGGCGATCACCCGCACGGAGTCGTTGGCCGCCTTGCCTTCGAATGCGTTCACGAAGTACTGGAACGATGTCTGTCCGTTCGGCACCGGAATCGCCACCGTCCCGGCACCCAGCGTGGCCGACGCCGTCGACAGCACGATCTTCGACGAGTCGGCCACCTGCAGCGTGACGGTGACGCCGCCGTGCGCGGCCACGGGTAGCGGGAAGCTGAAGTAGGCCACCTGCAACCCGCGACCCACGGTCAATGCGCCCATGTTGATCTTGGGCGCGGCATTGATCGTCACGCTGAGCGTGTCGGGCGTCACGCCGGCGCTCGCACTGGCGATCAGCTGCGTGGTGCAGGGCAGCGTGGCCGTGCCGGCATACGCGATCGGCAGCACGAAGTTGGGCGACCCGGCCGGAATAGTCCCCGACCCGCCCAGCATGCACGTGGGGGTGCTGCTCGTGTACGAGATGGCCACGCCGCCGGCCGGAGCCGCAATGGCCAACCCGCCGCTCGTCAGCTGCAGCGTGTCACTCGGCATCGGCGTCCCGCCCACGTAGCCCGTGATGAACTGCGGCTTCCAGAGCAGGCTCGCCGTGACGTTCACCGTGGTGGTGAACGGCGCGTAGTTCGCGTTGGTCAGCGCCACCGTGGCGCTGCCGAGCGCGTCGCCGCGGAGCGACGCGGAGCCCGTGGTGCCGTTCGGCGGCACGTTCACGGTGGGCGTCGTCACGAACACGGTGGCGGGGTTGCTGCTGATGACCGAGACCGGTACGCCGCCCGGTGCGCCCTGCGACAGGGTAAGGGGCAAGTTGGTCGTCTGCCCGAGCCCCACGTTGAAGGTCAGGCTCGACGAAATCGTGTTGAGCGACACCGGCACGGTGACGGTGCCGGTGACGAATCCGGGTGCCGTGACGGTCACGAGGCTCGAGCCCGCGGCGCTGCCGCCGGTGACCGCCAGGGTGACCACGGAATCGAGCGCCGGGATGAAGACCGTCGGCTGCGAGAGCGTGAGCGCACTCGGCGACGAACTGGTGACGGTGACGGTGAGCCCGTTCCCCGCCGGCACCGGCGTGCTGGTGCGGATGAGCAACGTGCCCGCGCGCAGCACCCCCACCACGTTGGACCCGATCACGCTCACCAGGAGCGTCGGTGTCACGGGGAGGGCGGTGGCGGTGAAGGTGGCCGGCGTGACGCCAGCCGGCGTCGTCACGCTGGCGGTGGCCGTCTTGGGGCCCGGGCCCAGCGGCAGCGTCCACGTGCTGCTCACCTGGCCGGTGGCGTTCGACACCGCGCTCGCCGGCGCCAGCGTGCCATTGGTCGTGGCGAAGGCCACGGTCACCCCGCTCACGCCGTTGCCGAGCGAGTCCACGACTCGGGCCGTGAGCGGGTTGGTGAGCGCCGTGCCCTCGATGCCGCTCTGCGCGTTGCCGCTCACGATTACCACCGTCTTGGCCGGGGCGACCGCGGCGGTGGCCGTGAACCG
>JANLSF010000427.1:0-1888 GCA_031362285.1 Gemmatimonadota bacterium
CTCGCCCGCGATGTCGCTCGGCGTCAACAGCCGCTCGCCGAGCGTCTTGGCCACGGCCCGCGCGAGACGGGCCTTGTTCTTGGGGATCGCGCCCTGAAAACCGAGCACGGGTTGCCGCGGCCGGAACAGCAGCCGCACCGACACGTCGGAGGTGAGGCCGCCGGAGACGGACCCCAGGACGACGTTCAGCCCGAACTGGAACCAGGTGGCGTTGGTGTCCACCGGCGTCCTATGGGGTGAGCAGGACGAGTGACAGCACCTCGTCGAGCGAGGTCACGAAGGTGAAGCGCATGTTGGTCCGCACCTCCTCCGGTACGTCGCGGAGGTCCTTCCGGTTTCCGTCGGGGAGCATCACCTCGCGCAGCCCCGACCGGTACGCCGCCAGGATCTTCTCCTTCACGCCCCCCACCTCGAGCACCTTGCCGCGCAGCGTCACCTCGCCGGTGACCCCCACGTCGCGCCGGACCGCCCGGCCCGACAGCGCGCTGGCAATCGCGATCGTCACGGCCACCCCGGCGGAGGGGCCATCCTTGGCCACCGCACCGTGCGGGAAGTGGATGTGCAGGTCGCTGGTGCGGATGTCGATCTCGGCGATCGACAGGCGCGCGGCGCGCGAGCGCACGAACGAGTGCGCGGCGTCCACGCTCTCGCGCATGACGTCGCCCAGTTGGCCGGTGACCGTGAGCTTCCCCGTGCCCGGCATGCGCAACGCCTCGATGTCCATCAGGTCGCCCCCCGCCGCAGTCCACGCGAGCCCCGTCACGGTGCCGATCTCCGGGCCCTGCTCGGCCTCCGGCGACGGCCACGCGGGCGGCCCCACCAACGCCTCGACGCGCGCGTTGTCGATCACCCAGGCCCCCTGCTCGCCGTCGGCCTTCGCGCGCGCGCGCTTCCGCATGAGGCTCGCCAGCGTCCGCTCGAAGGTGCGCAACCCCGCCTCGCGGGCGTAGCGCGTGGCCACGAAGCCCAGCACCTCGTCCGTGAACTGCAGGTCGAGCTCGGTGAGCCCGTGCTCGTCGAGCAACCGCGGCAGCAGGTAGCGCCACGCGATCTCGACCTTCTCCTCCACGGTGTACCCGGCAATGCGGATCACCTCGAGACGGTCGCGCAACGCGAGCGGGATGTCGAACAGCGAGTTGGCCGTGCAGATGAACAGCGCCGACGAGAGGTCGAACGGCACGTTCAGGTAGTGGTCGGTGAAGCTCCGGTTCTGCGTCGGGTCGAGCACTTCGAGCATCGCCGCGGCCGGATCGCCGGTGGGGCCGCCGCTCGACATCTTGTCCACCTCGTCGATCATCAGCACCGGATCGCGCACCGCCGCGCGTCGCATGGCCTGCAGCACGAGGCCCGGCATGGCGCCCACGTACGTGCGGCGGTGCCCGCGAATCTCGGCCTCGTCGCGGACGCCGCCCACCGAGATCCGGTGGAACGCGCGTCCGATGGCCCCCGCGATGGCCTCGCCCAGCGATGTCTTGCCGGTGCCCGGCGGCCCGACGAAGCACAGGATCGGGCCGCCGGGGTCGCCCCCCTTGAGCTTGCGCACCGCGAGGTACTCGATGATGCGCTCCTTCGCCTCGCGCAGTCCCCAGTGACGACCGTCGAGGGCCTGCTCCACGGCCGCGAGTTCGATGTCGTGCGCGTGGGCCGGCGCCGCCCACGGCAGCGCCAGCAGCCACTCGAGCCAGCCGCGCACCACCTGCGACTCGCTCGACGTGCTCGACAGCCCGCGCAGCCGGTCCACCTCGCGCCGCGCTTCCTCGGCCGAGGCGGCGGGCAGTCCGGCCGCGTCGATCTTCTTGAGCAGGGCCAGCGCCTCGCGCTCCGCCGGGTCGGCCTCGCCGAGCTCGCCCTGGATCGTGCGCAACTGCTGGCGCAGGATCTGCTGGCG
>JANLSF010000333.1:0-3490 GCA_031362285.1 Gemmatimonadota bacterium
GACGCTCAAGCCGGAGATGGTGCAGGGCATTGCGCACCTCGTGGCGGCCAGCGTGGGCGGCATGTCGTCGGAGGACGTGGGCGTGCACGACGAAACGGGGCGCCTCCTGACCGAGCCGCACGAGCGCGGCGCCACGGGCACCGCGAGCCGCCAGTTGCGGCTCCAGGAGGAGACCGAGCGGTACCTGAAGGAGAAGGCCGAGGCCATCGTCGAGCCGATGGTCGGCACCGGCAATGCCCACGTCACCGTGGCCGCGTCGATGAACTTCACGCGCGTCGACCGCACCACGCAGACGCTGGACCCCGAGAAGCAGGCCCTCGCCAGCGAGCAGAAGGCCGAGATCGTTCCCGGCGCGCAGGGCGGCGCGGGCTCGACGAACATCGCCAACAGCTACGAGAACTCGAAGAGCACCGAGGTGGTGCAGGGCGCCGTCGGCACCGTGTCGCGGCTGTCGGTGGCCGTCGTGGTCGGCGACCTCCGGCTGAGCGCGCAACCGGGCGACAGCGTGCCGCGCTTCCAGAAGCGCACCGCCGACGAACTGGCCCGCATCGAGGCGCTGGTGCGGAACGCCATCGGCATCGACAGTGCGCGCGGCGACAAGGTGACCGTGCAGAGTGCCGCGCTCGAGCTCACGGTAGGTGCCATCGAGGCGCCCTCGGCCGACTTCATGGCGAAGGTGCAACAGTGGCAGCGGCCTGGAACGAACCTGCTGGGCGTGGTCCTCGCCTTCGTCATCGCGTTCATGGCCGTGAAGGCGCTGGGCAGCGCCGGCGCGGTCCCGGGCATCGCCGGCATCTCCGGCACGGCCACGCTCGGCACGGGAAGCGCGAGCACCCTGTACGTGCCGCAGGGTGGTTCGACCGGGACGGTTGGCGCCGGGCATGTGGCCTACGCGCTCCCCGCGGCCGTCCCTGGCATGCGCGACCACGTGATGCAGGGGATGGAACAGGATCCCGATGCCGCGGCCCGCCTCCTGAAGTCGTGGATCGCGGACAAGTAGCA
Source organism: Gemmatimonadota bacterium (assembly GCA_031362285.1). GTDB lineage: Bacteria > Gemmatimonadota > Gemmatimonadetes > Gemmatimonadales > Gemmatimonadaceae > JACPPC01. The sequence goes on from JANLSF010000333.1 coordinate 1,003, forward strand.
TGGCGACCCTCGCGCCCCCCCCGTTGACCGGCACCCAGAAGGCCGCGGTGCTGTTCATGGCCCTCGGCTCCGAGGCCGCGTCGCGCCTGACGCAGCGTCTCGCGCCCGACGAAGTGCGGGCGATCACCGCCGAGATCACGCGCATGCAGCGCGTGGAGCCGTCGGTCGCCGAGCGCGTGCTCGCCGAATGGGCCGCGTCGCAGGCACCCGGCGTCTCCACGCAGGGTGGGGTGGACTACGCGCGCGAGGTGATGGAGAAGGCGTTCGGCCGCCAGCAGGCGGCGTCGATGATGAAGCGCGTGGCGGGCCCGGTGGCGGAACAGCCGGGGTTCCTCCGCCTGCGCAGCGCCGATCCCGAGCAGCTGGCGTCGCTGTTCCGCGCCGAGCACCCGCAGACGCTGGCGCTCATCCTCGCGAACCTCCCGCCGGCGCAGACGGCGGCCGTCTTGAAGCAACTCGACCCGGCGCTCACGGCCGACATCGCCTATCGCATGGGCAAGATGGAGCGCGTGTCGCCCGAGACGATCGCCCTGATCGAGGAATCGGTCGGCCGCGACGTCGACCTCGACTTGCAGCCGGGCAACGCCAAGTCCGGCGGTCCGGCCGCCGTCGCCGCGGTGATGAACCTGCTCACGGGGACCCTCGAGAAGGAGATCCTGGAGAAGCTCGCCGAGCGCGACCAGCCGCTCTCCGAGCAGATCCGCAACCTGATGTTCGTCTTCGAGGACCTGCTCGGCATCGACGACCGCGGGCTCCAGCGCCTCCTCCGCGACGTGGACGTCAAGACGCTGGCGATCGCGCTCAAGAGCGCCAGCACCGAGCTGAAGGGTCGCATCATGTCGCAGATGTCGCAGCGTGCCGTGGGCGTCCTCAAGGAAGAGATGGAGATGGCCGGCCCGGTGAAGATGAAGGACGTCGAAGTCGCCCAGACCTCGGTCGTCACCCAGGTGCGCGCCCTCGAGGATGCCGGCGAGATCGTGCTCGGTGGTGGAGGGGATGATGTCGTCGTCGGCTAGGCCGCGCATCCTCGGCGCCACGGCACCGGCCGTCTGGGCCGAGGACGACCTCGTGGTCGGCGGGCGCCCGCTCACGCCGCCGCGCGAAGACGACCAGATGGCCCGGCTGCGCGAGACGGAGCAGGCCCGCGCCGAGGGGTTCGAGCGCGGGCGTGCGGACGGGGAACGGGCCGAGCAGGCGCGGCTGCGCCAGGCCCTCGGGACCGCGACCGAGGCCCTCGACGTGCTGCGCGAGAGCGAGGAGCGCTGGGTGGGCGCGATCGAGGAGAACATTGCCGCGCTCGCGGTCGCCATCGCCCGCCACATCGTGGACCGGGAGCTGGGCACCGACGCCGAGGTCACGCGCACCATGGTGCGCCGCGCCCTCGAGGCGTTCCCGCTCGACCAGCCCGTGCGCATCCGCGTGCACCCGCATGACCTCGCCGTGCTCGGCGCCTTTCCCGAGGCGGGCGGCACCGCGCCCGCCGGAACGCCGCCGCGTGACGCGCACTGGATCGGCGACCCGCGCGTCCTGCCTGGTGGCTGCCTCGTGGAGGGGCGCGATCGCATCGTCGACGGTCGCGTGGACACGGCCATCGAACGCGTCTACCGGCGCCTCGCCTACAAGGACAGCTGATGACCGTCGATCGTCGCGTTGCCGACCTCCCCCGGTTCGCCTCCTACGGGCGCGTCATCCGCATTGCCGGCCTCGTGGTCGAGGCGGTGGGACTCGACGTCGGCATGGGCGCACTCTGCCGCGTGCAGTCGCTCGCCGACAACCGCAGCGTCCTCGCCGAAGTGTGCGGCTTCCAGAATGGCGGCGTGCTCCTCATGTCGCTCGGCGACCTCGAGGGGATCCACGCGGGCGCCATCGTGCAGCCGCTGGGCCGCTCGTTCGGCGTCCAGGTGGGTCCCGGCCTGCTGGGCCGCGTGCTCGACGGCATCGGCAACCCGATCGACGGTGGCCCGCGCATCGAAGTGGCCGAGCGCATGCCGCTCACGGCCGAGCCGCCCAACCCGCTCCACCGGAAGCCGATCACCGAGCCCCTCATCACGGGGGTGCGGGCCATCGACGGCCTGCTCACGCTCGGCCGCGGCCAGCGCGTCGGCATCTTCGCCGGGTCCGGCGTGGGCAAGAGCACACTGCTCGGCATGATCGCGCGCCGATCGACCGCCGACGTGAACGTCATCGCCCTGCTCGGCGAGCGCGGACGCGAGGTCAAGGACTTCATCGACAACGCCCTCGGGCCGGAAGGGCTCGCGCGGTCGGTCGTGATCGTCGCCACCGGGGACCAGGCCGCGTTGGTGCGCGCCCGCGGCGCCCTCGTGGCCACCGCCATCGCCGAGTATTTCCGCGACGAGGGCAAGCAGGTGCTGCTCATGGTCGACTCGATCACGCGCGTGGCCATGGCCTGGCGCGAAATCGGCCTCGCCGTGGGCGAACCGCCGACCACCAAGGGCTACCCCCCCTCGGTGTTCGCGAACCTGCCACG
>JANLSF010000346.1:0-5123 GCA_031362285.1 Gemmatimonadota bacterium
CATCCATTGGCGGCGCGAAGTCCCGCCCCATTGGCGCATCGCTGCGCGGAGGGCGGGCGGCCCGAGGAGCGCATTCGTCGGGCGGGTGCGAGCCGCCGGTCCCTGACAACGCGGAACTGCCCCCGCCTGAACGGGTACGCATCGACACCCATGGCCACCGCCGACCTCCCATCCTGCCGACGCTTTCGCAAGCAACACGCGACGTGGATGGACCTCGAGCTCGATTTCGACGAGGCTCAGGCCATGGAGCGCCACGCGGCCGATTGCGCGTCCTGTGCGCGACTCGACACCGGCGTCAGGCGCGCGATGCTCGTCGCCCGGAACCTGCCCGTGATGCGGATCTCGCCTTCGTTCGCGGCGACGCTCGAGGCGCGGCTCAGGGCCGAAGCCGAGGGGCGGCGCGCGGCGCAGTCGCGCCATCGGCCACCCACGGCACGGGCCGTGGCCGTGCTCGCCGCAAGCCTGGTGGCCATGGCGTGGATCGCAGAGCGTCGACCGCCGGTCGGACTGCCCGTCGTGGCGGTGTCGGTGATCGACGTGCCCCCGGTGGTCGCGCCGATGGAATTGCCGCGTCCGAGCGTGCGATCGGCGCCTTTGCGCGAGTCGCTGGCCGTGCAGGTGGTGAGCGTGCGCGGAGCGGAGGAACTCTCGTGGACGCCCGCGGTGCTGCCGAGTTCGCCGGGCACGGGACTGACGCCAACCCTGGTCGCGGCGCGGTACGCGTACGCCAGCGGTCGCTGAGGCGTTCGACGACGGTGCGCGGCACCGTCGTCCGTGACGGGGGCGCGGCGCGGAGGTGCACGAGCGGCGCATCGGAAAAAGCGGGGCCCCACCCGGGCGGTATATTTGCGCCGATGAGCGCCGCCGCCGAAAAGTCCCAGAAGAAGCTCGCAGACGCGATGGCGACCGCCCGCTTCCCGGGGGCGTACCTGCTCCATGGCGCCGACGACTTCCGGAAGGAGGAGGCGCTCAAGCGCCTGCTCGCGGCGGCCGTGGACCCGGCGACGCGGGACTTCAACCTCGACGTGCGTCGCGGCGGAGACGTCGATGCGGAAACACTCGGCTCGCTGCTCTCGACTCCGCCGATGATGGCGGCACGGCGCGTGGTGGTCCTCAAGGACCCGGAGTCGCTCAAGAAGGGGGCGCGAGACGCCCTCGACCGGTGGTTGGCGAAGGCCGAGCCGGATGTGCTGCTGGTCCTCGTGGCGCCGGCATCGGCCAAGGCCGACAAGAAGCTGGCCGAAGCGCTCGAGAGCGTGGTCTTCGACCTGCCCGAGGGCGACAAGATCGGGGCGTGGGTGTCGAAGCACGCCAAGGTCCTCGGCGCCGAGATCACCCCGGAGGCGATCACGCTCCTGCTCGGCGCGGTGGGCAACGAGCCGGGCGCGCTGGCGATGGAGCTCGACAAGCTGGCGTCGTTCACCAACGGTCGCGTGATCGACGAGGGCGCGGTCGCGGAGATCGTCGGGATCCGGCGCGGCGAGACGATGGGCGACCTGCTCGACTTCGTGGGGATGCGCAACACCGGACGCGCGCTGGCGCTGGTCGACCACGTGCTCTCGCAGCCCAAGGTGACCGGCGTGCAGCTCGTGATGGCGCTCGCGACACAGACGCTGGCCCTGGCCTGGGGGCGCGCGAAGCGCGATGCCGGCATGCCGGCCCCGCAGCTGGAGCGCGCCTACTGGGACCTGCTCAAGGGGAGCGGCGCGTACACGGGACGCCCATGGAACGACGCGGTGAACGCCTGGGGCGGGATGACGATGACGTGGACGTTGCCCGAGCTGGACCGCGCCCTCGAGGCGCTGCTCTCCGCCGACCTCGCCCTCAAGGACACCAAGGTCTCGAGTGTGGAGCAGATCGTGTCCGGCGCGATCCTGGCGATGGGCGCGGTGTCGGCGACGCGGAGCGCCGCGTGAGGCGCGCACCCCGGCTCCGGTGGCGCACCATGTGCGCGGGTCTTGGCGTCATCGTGCTGGCGACCAGCGCGCAAACGGCGCGCGCCCAGGCGACGAGCCCCACCGATACGGTGCTGCGACGGGCCCAGCGCCTGGTGTCGGAGGGACAGGGGACGAACGGGCGGGCGCTGGTGGATTCCGTGATCGTGCAGGCGGCGGGGCAGCCGGCCCGAATGGCAGAGGCGTTGTTCTGGCGCGCGGCGCTGGCGGAGCAGGCGGCGAGCGCGGAACGCGACTACCAGCGCGTCACGGTCGAGCACGCGTTGTCGCCGTGGTCGGGCGAGGCGCTGCTGCGACTGGGCCAACTTGCGTATGCGCGCGGCGAACGCACGTCGGCGCTGCGCGCGTTCGAGCGGATCGTGGTGGAGCAGGCCGAGACGCCGATCGCGCCCGTGGGCTATTTCTGGAAGGGGCGCGTCCTGCTCGAGCAGGGCGACGTGGGACTGGCGTGCGAGGCACTGCGCGAGGCGGGACGTCGAGCGGCGCCCACCGCGCTCGAGCTGAAGAACCAGGTGGAGTATTACGCGCAGCGCTGTCGCGACGTGAGCGCGGCGCAAACGGCTCCCGCAGCCGCGTCCACGCCGCCGGCCGGGCCGCGCGCGAGTCCGCCCGCCCTGTCGTCGCCGCCGTCGACTACAGCGCCTGCGTCCGCGAGCCCACCCGTGGCCGAGCACACGGCCACGCCGGCGCCCACCTGGTCGCTGCAGGTGAGCGCGCATTCCACGCGCGCCGACGCGGCGAAGGCGATGCGCACGCTGACGAATCGCGGCTACCAGGCGCGGGTCGAGGGCAGCAAGGCGCCGTTCCGGGTGCGCATCGGCCGGTACGCGAGCGAGGCCGAGGCCACGCGCGACCTCGTGCGCGCGAAGAAGAAGGGCCTCAAGGCCGCCCGCGTGGTGCGGGTGGAGCCGTCGTGAGCGGGACCACCGACACCACGACGCCGCTGATGCAGCAATACCGGGACATCAAGTCGCAGCACCAGGATGCGATCCTGTTGTTCCGGATGGGCGACTTCTACGAGATGTTCTACGAGGACGCGCAGGTGGCGTCGCGCGTGCTCGGCCTCACGCTGACCTCGCGCAACAACGGCGGCGCGGCGGAGGTGCCACTGGCCGGCGTGCCGGTCAAGGCGATCACGGATTACCTGCGGCGGCTGGTGCAGGCGGGGTTCCGCGTGTCGATCTGCGAACAAGTCGAGGACCCGAAGCTCGCCAGGGGGATCGTGAAGCGGGCGGTGATCGAGACGATCCCGCCGGGCGCCGCGATGAGCGACGACCTGCTCGACGGGGCGCGCAACAACTGGCTGTGCGCGGTGCAGGCGACCGCGGGGGCGACGACGTACGGCGTGGCGGCGGCGGACCTCTCGACGGGCGAGTTCCGCCTGGCGGTGGTGCCGGCCGCTGCGCTCGACGTGACGATCGGGCGGTTCAGCCCGAGTGAACTGCTGGTGGCCAAGGGGGGCACGTGGCCACCCGTCCCGGTGCCCTCGCTGCCGGATCGCGCGCTCGTGACGGAGCGCGACGGATGGGAGTTCGACCCGGCGCTCGCGGCCGACGACCTCGCCCGGCAGTTCGCGGTGCGGGGACTCGAGGGGTTCGGGCTCGAGCGTGCCGACGATCCCGCCGTGGGCGCGGCGGGCGCGTTGCTCCGCTACCTGCGCGCGCTGCAGCCCGGGGGACTGCCGCACCTGGCGCGTCCGGTGCTGGAACGCACGGGTGAGCAGATGCCGCTCGACGAGATGACGCGGCGCAACCTCGAGTTGGTGCAGTCGTTCTCGGGCACGGGGACGCAGGGCACGCTGCTCGAGGTGCTCGATCGCACGACCACGCCGATGGGGTCGCGCCTGCTGCGCCAGTGGTTGCTGGCGCCGTTGCTGGTGCGGAGCGCGATCGAGGCGCGGCTCGACGGCGTGAGCGCGCTCGTGACCGATGCCCTGGCACGCGAGGCCCTGCGCGAGGCGCTCGACGGGGTGCGCGACGTGGAGCGGCTGGCGGGCAAGGCGGCGGCGGGCCGGGCCAACCCGCGCGAGCTTCGCGCGCTCGGCGACTCCCTCACGCGCCTCCCGGCCGTGCAGCGGGCGCTGGGCCGCCTGCATGGCGCGGGCGCGCTCGGGGCGATCGCCGCGCAGTGGGACTCGAGCGAGGCGCTGGCGTCGAAGATCACCGCCACGCTCGTGGCGCGCGCACCCGTCGCGGTGGGGGACGACGGGGAGACGATCGCGGCGGGCGTGGACGCCGAGCTCGACGCCCTGCGCGCGCTGAAGACGGGCGGCACCGATGCCATCGCGGCGATCCAGGCGGCCGAGCGTGCGCGCACCGGCATCACCTCGCTCAAGGTCGGCTACAACCGGGTGTTCGGGTACTTCATCGAGATCACGAACGCGAACCGCCACCTCGTGCCGGAGGACTACCAGCGCCGGCAGACGCTGACCGGCGCCGAGCGCTACGTGACCCCGGCGCTCAAGGCGCACGAGGAGCAGGTGCTGAGCGCGACGGACCGGATCACGACGCACGAGCGGGGGTTGTTCGAGGCGCTGCGTGCGGAGGCGGGGGCGGAGATCGCGCGGCTGCAGCGCGTGGCGCAGGCGGTGGCGACGCTCGACGTGCTGGCGTCGCTGGCCGAGGTGGCGGCGGCCGAGGGGTACTGCCGGCCCGTGATGACGGACGACTTCACGCTGGCGATCACGGCGGGGCGCCATCCGGTGGTGGAGCGGATGATGCCGCGCGAGCGGTTCATCCCGAATGACGTGACGCTCTCGGCCGACGCCCGGGTGATCGTGCTGACCGGCCCGAACATGGCCGGAAAAAGTACCATATTGCGACAAATTGGCCTGATCGTGCTGCTGGCCCAGGCGGGCAGCTGGGTGCCGGCCACGGCGGCCACGATCGGCATCTGCGACCGGGTGTTCACGCGCGTGGGGGCGAGCGACCAGCTGGCGCGCGGGCAGAGCACCTTCATGGTGGAGATGTCGGAGACGAGCGCCATCCTGCATGGCGCGACGGCGCGGAGCCTGATCCTGCTCGACGAGATCGGGCGTGGCACGAGCACGTACGACGGCGTCTCGATCGCGTGGAGCGTGACCGAGCACCTGCACGACGTGACGGGGGCCAAGTGCGTGTTCGCCACGCACTATCACGAACTGGTGCAGCTGGCCGATGAATTAGGTGC
>JANLSF010000391.1:0-2244 GCA_031362285.1 Gemmatimonadota bacterium
GGGCCTTTGCCTTGATCTCGACGCGCGAGCGATCGTTCCAGTCGGTGGGCAGGAGCTTGTCGCCGCCCAGCCGCTCGATGGTGTCCACGATGAATGACAAGGCCTTGCCCTCCCATTCGATCTTGTAGCCCTCGCGGCTGACGCGATCGGCCGTGTGCCAGCGCTTGCCGTCGCGCTCCCACGGCATCTTTACGTTTGCCTCATCCGGCAGCGTCGCCGCCCGCGCCTTCTCCTCCTTCAGCGCCGCGGCGGCGGCAGCCTTGGGATCGAACCGCGGCCGCTCGGCATGCGGCCCGGCGGCGAGCACCTCGGCGAGGATGCGGCCGGTGTGCGAAGCTGCTGTCGCTTTCGCGGCAGACGAAACGTCGACACTCCCCTTCGACTTTCCTTGCCTGGCGCGACCGACCTTCTTCGGGGTGCCACCTTCCGCAGTCGCCGTCACACCCGCCACCTGCTCCGGCGGCCCCGCCGCGACGACCTGTCCACCGCCCTCGCCCGCCTCCGGCCCCATGTCGATGATCCAGTCGGCGCTCTTGATCACGTCCAGGTGGTGCTCGATGATCACCAGCGTGTGCCCCTGGTCGAGCAGCCGGTCGAAGACGGCGAGCAGCTTGCGCACGTCCTCCAGGTGGAGCCCCGTCGTCGGCTCGTCCATCACGTAGACCTTGCGTCCGCTCTGCTTGCCCGCCGTGGCGAGCTCGCGCGCGATCTTCACCCGCTGCGCCTCGCCGCCGGAGAGGGTGGTGGCGGGCTGCCCGAGCCGGAGGTAGCCCAGCCCCACCTGCTGCAGCTCCCAGAGCGCCTGGGCCAGCTTGTCCTCGCGCGGGAAGAAGCGGATCGCCTCGTCCACGGTCAGCTGCAGCACGTCGTGGATGTTCCGGCCGAACCAGGTGACCTCGAGCACCTCGGGACGGAACCGCTTCCCGCCACACTGCTCGCACGGCACGAAGACATCGGCCATGAACACCATCTCGACCTCGAGGGCGCCCGCCCCCTCGCACGTCTCGCACCGCCCCCCCTTCACGTTGAACGAGAAGGTGCCCGGGGAGTAGCGCCGCTGCTTCGCGAGCGGCACGCGGGCGAACAACTTCCGCACCTCGTCCCACGCCTTCACGTACGTCACGGGGTTGGAGCGTGGCGTGCGCCCGATCGGCTCCTGGTCCACCAGCACCACGTCGGTGAGGCTCTCGAGCCCGGTGATGTGGGCGTAGCCGCCCACTTGCTCCCCGAGGTGCTGCTTGGCCGAGTGCTCCCCCTGGAGGTGCACCTCCAGGGCCCGGAACAGCACGTCGTGCACGAGCGTGCTCTTGCCGGAGCCGGACACGCCGGTGACCACGGTCATCGCGCCGATCGGGATCCTGATGTCGGCACCTCGCACCGTGTGCGCATGCGCTCCGGTGAGGCTGATCCACTTGGGGCCGGCCGCGCGCCGCTTGGCGGGCACCGCGATGGTGCGCGCCCCGGTGATGTACTGTCCGGTGAGCGGGCTCTCGCTCGCCCGGGCCATCGGCCCGCTGAACACCACGTGGCCCCCCTGCTCGCCGGCGCCCGGCCCCAGTTCCACCATCCAGTCGGCGACGCGCATGGCCTCGAGGTCATGCTCGACCATGAGCACGGTGTTGCCGCCGGCGCGCAGCCGCTCGAGCAGCGCGAGAAGCCGGCCCAGGTCGCGCGGGTGCAGCCCGATGCTGGGTTCGTCCAGCACGTAGAGCGTGTCGACGAGCCGGGCGCCCAGCGCATTCGCCAATCCGATGCGCTGCGCCTCGCCCCCCGACAGGGTGCGCGTGGCCCGGTTGAGCGACAGGTACCCGAGCCCCACGTCGTCGAGGAAGTCGATCCGGTCCCGCGCCTCCCCGAGGATGTGGGCGGCCACCATCCGCTCGTGGGCGGTGAGGTCGAGCGCGGCCACCCACGCGCGCAACGCCTTGACCATCATCTCCGACATCTCGGCGATCGTGCGGCCCCCGATGCGCACGTTGAGGGCGTCCTGCGCCAGCTTGGTGCCGCCGCAGGTGGCGCATGTCTTCGCGCTCTGGTACTGCCGCAGGAAGACGCGGATGTACTGCTTGTATCGCTTCGCCTCCAGCCCCTCGAGGTGCACCAGGATCCCCTCGAACCCCTTGGCCTTCCCGCGCAGCAGCCGGTCATGCTGCGCGCGCGTGAGCGACGCCCACGGCTTGTCGACCGGGATGCCCTCCTTCTTCGTGAATTCCGCGAGCGCCCGCCGCTTGTTCTCGTAGCGCG
>JANLSF010000511.1:0-13970 GCA_031362285.1 Gemmatimonadota bacterium
AACCTGATCGAGGCGTACTACGAACTGGGGCGGGCCCAGTGGTTCAACGAGGAACGCGAGGCGGCCATGCAGACGTGGCGCGACGGCTTTGCGGCGAACAAGTTCAATCCATGGGGCAAGCGCTGCGCGCAGGTGTTGCAGGTGGTCGAGGCCGGGGGAGAACCACCGGGCCTCACCGACTAGCACGGCGGCTGGTCCTCGCCGCGTGCCTCGGGCTTCGGCTCGCGCCCGCGGCCGCTTCCGCCCAGGAGCCGGGACTGGTCCGCCACGACGCGGGGCGCTTTTCCGTCCTCGCCGATCGGCGCGACGAGCCCCTCGCTCGGGCCCTCCTCGCCAGCGCCGCCGAGCGCGACACCTTTCCGGGGCTGCCGCGCCCCCGGCAGCCCGTCATCGTCATGGTCGCCCCCGACGCGGAGCGGTTCCGTGCCTGGGCCGGCCCCGGCGCACCTGAGTGGGGGGCCGCGGTGGCCATCCCCGACCGCCGACTGGTGGTCATGCAGGGACGCTCGGCCAACGCCAGCGCCGGCGATCCGGTGGCCGTGCTGCGGCACGAACTGGCCCACCTGGCGCTGCACGAGGCGCTGGGCGATCGCCCCCCTCTCTGGTTTGACGAAGGGTACGCGAGCTTCGCGGCCGGGGAATGGGGGCGCGACGAGTATCTGGCCACCTCGCTCGCGCTCCTCGTGCGTCGGGGGCGGTCTCTCGAGGCCGTGGACTCTGGGTTTGCGGGCGGGGCCCTGGTGGCCGAAGCCAGCTACGCGCTGGCCTATCGCGCGGTGGCCGAGATGGCCGCACTCGACCCCGAGCGCGGGCTGACCCTGCTGTTCCAGTACTGGCGCGACACCCCCCGTCTCGACGCGGCCATGCGACGCGCCTACGGCATCACCCTCGACGGTTTCGAGAAGCGCTGGCAGGATCGCACCCGTCTCCGCTACGGCGCACTGGCCGTCGCCGCCGACCTCACCCTGGCCACGCTGCTGTTCCTGATGCTGCTCGGCCCCCTCTGGCTGATGCGGCGGAAGCGTGACCGGAAACGGCTGGCGGCCATGCATGCTGCCGACGCCCTCGTCGATGTCCGGGACCGGGAGTCGGCCATCGAGTCGCTGCTGCGGGAGATTCCTCCCCCCGCCCCCCCCGCCGGAACGAACGGGGAGGCCAGCGCGTAGAGGGCAGGAAACTTGACACAACTTTATGTGGGGTCTAGCCTTCCACGACTATGGCTCACGCTGAACAGACGTCTCGATCAACCTCCCGGTGGTGGTGGGGTGCTGCAACTCTGGCCCTGGTGGCGGGGTATGCGGATTTGGCCCTCGGTGGGATCACGATCGCCCCGATCCTGCTCGTGCTGGGGTACTGCGTATTGGTGCCGCTGGCCATCTTGAAATAGTGCGAAGCGGGAAGGTCCGAATCCGGACCGCCCCGGCACCAAGCAACCTCGGGCGAATAGCTCAGTTGGTTAGAGCGCCTGCCTTACACGCAGGATGTCGGGGGTTCGAGTCCCTCTTCGCCCATCGCCCGGGCGGGACCCCCGACGGGTCCGACGGGGTAGCGCAGGACAAACACTGTTGGAGGTACGAACCGTGATCGAACGCATCTCTCCCACGCGTGGCGCCCGCATCGCCCTCGCTTCGGTACTCGCCCTTCCGGCGCTGCTCTCGGCGCAGCGGACGGTGCAGCCGCCGCGCATCATGGTGACCGCCTTCCATTCCGTGAAGGGAGAGGAGACGCTGGGGTGCCAGGCGTCGACCGCGGTGCGGGAGAAGCTGGCCGATGACAACCCCCAGCGCATCCTGTTCGTCATTCCCAAGGACGACCTCGACAAGGCCCTCGAGCAGTCGGGGTATCCGCCGTGCACGCCGCTCGCGTCGAATGACGCCAAGGCGCTGGCCAACTTTGCGCGCGCCGATGAGTACGTCGAGGGGATGATCTCGAAGACGTCGAGCGGCTTCAAGCTCGACACGCGCCTCTTCCTGGCCCGCGACAACACGTATTCGCAGCCGATCCAGTCCGTCGAAGGGGCCAAGCTCGGCGAGGTCTCGGGCAAGTTCTCCCGCGCCCTCGACGACGTGCGCCGCCAGCTCGAGGAAGAGAAGGAGTGCTACCTCGCCACGCGCCTCGACAAGCCGCGCGACGGCATGCAGAAGGCGCGCGACGCCATCAAGCGCTACAACCGCGCCGTCCTCGCCCGCGTCTGCCTGCTGCAGGCCATGGACAAGGCCAAGATGCCGAAGGACTCGCTGTTCGCGGTCGCGCAGGAGATCCTGCAGATCGACTCGTCGAGCCGCCCCGCGCTCGTCATCACGTCAAGCTGGTACCGCGAGCGGGCCGACACCAACCGCTACCTGAACGCGTTGCTGCGCCTCGTCGCCGCCGACCCGACCAACGTGCGCCTCGTGAACGAGGTGATCAACCAGCTCGGTGGCATGAAGAAGTTCGCGCTCGCGATTCCGATCATCAAGCACGCCCTGAGCGAGCAGCAGGGCGACGTGCAGCTCCTCTCCCTGGCGTTCCGCGTGTACTACGGCGGCGAGGCATGGAAGGACTTCCTCAGCGTCGGGGACGAGATCGCCAAGATCGACACCGCGATGATGGACAGCTCGTACTTCTACCGCATGGCGCAGGCGTACGCGGCCGACAGCCAGCCGGCCAAGACCGGCGAGATGTTCGCCAAGGCCTCGCAGAAGTTCCCGGCCAGCGCCACCTGGTACCTCCTGCTCGCGCAGTCGCAGCGCACCGCCGGGCAGAACCAGCAGGCCATGGAGACGCTCAAGAAGGCGCTCGCGGCCGCCCCCAGGACCAAGGGGATCTACCTGCAGCTCGCCCGCTCGTACGCCGAGACCAATCAGGCGGACTCCGCCATGGCGTCGATCCGCTCCGGTGCGGCCGCCAAGGACTCGGTGCCGCTGTTGGCCAACTTCTCCCTGCAGCAGGGGAACACGTGGTACAAGCGGGCGAACGCGACCAAGGCCGAGGCCGCCAAGGCCGAGCCCGCGAAGGACGGCAGCGCCGCTCGCGAGGAATACGCGATGTCCATCAAGTGGACCAACCTCGCGGACTCGCTCCAGGCGAATCCCACGGCCAAGCTCCTCATCGCCGCGAGCTCGCTCAACGTCGCCGTGTCGGCGCTTCAGGAAGCACAGCCGGCCAAGAGCTGCGACCTCGCCAAGCTCTCGAGCGACAGCTTCAACAACGTGCTGATGCTCGTGCCCGGTGCATCGGCCGCCAACAAGGAACAGGCGGGGCTGCTCATGCAGGCCGCGTCGCAGTACGGACCCGTCGCCGACAAACTCAAGACGCAATTGTGCAAGTAACGGACGGGGCGTATGACGCCCCGTACCATGCGCCGGTTCTCGTGGCCGTGGTGCTCCAGCACCTCGGCCACGCGCGCTCGGTGCTTGATGGAACGCTGGGCGGAGGCGGGCACGCCGCTGCGTTGATCGCCGTCGGCGTCACGGTGTCGGCGCTCGACCGCGACCCCGAGGCCATCACCGCGACGCGCGCGCGGCTGGCCGACGCCGAGCGGGCCGGCACCTTCCGGCCGATGCTCGCCAACTTCGCCGAGGTCGACACGACGCCGGCCCTCGATGGCCTCGCCTTCGAGGGCATCCTGCTCGACCTGGGCGTCAGCTCGCACCAGATCGACGACGCCAGGCGCGGCTTCACCTTTCGCGAGGGCGCCCCGCTCGACATGCGCATGGGCGACGACGCCCTGCTGGATGCCGCCACGTGGCTCGCCACGAGCGAGGTGCCCTCGATGGCGCAGGCCTTTCGCGAGTGGGCCGACGAGCCCAAGGCGATGCGCCTCGCCCGGACCATCGAAAAGCGCCGCACCTCCGCGCCGCTGCTCGTCTCCGACGACCTCGTGGGGGCGATTCGCGAGGCGCTGGGCGCGCGATCCGGACCCGGCGATTTTGCCCGGCTCTTCCAGGCCGTCCGCATCGCCGTCAACGGGGAGCTCTCCGCCCTCGAACGCGCCCTCCCCGCGTTGCGTGACCGCCTGGCCCCCGGGGGCGTCATGGCGGTGATCGCCTACCACTCGGGAGAAGACCGGCTCGTGAAGCATGCCTTTCGCGCATGGAGCGAGGACTGCACCTGTCCTCCCCGGCATCTGCAGTGCGTCTGCGGCGGCGACAACGCCCTCGGCGCCGTCGTCACCCGCCGCGCCATCACGGCGTCCGAGGGAGAGGCGGCGCGCAACGGCCGAGCGCGCAGCGCCCGGCTCCGGGTATGGCGTCGACGCGGGTGAAGGGCGGGGGGCGCGGCCGGATCCTGGTCGGGCTCGTCCTGCTCGGTTTCGTCTGCGTGGCCAGCGGCGTCATATGGAGGCGAAGCGTCGGCTATGCCGGCGCCCGCGCCCTCGCGGACCTCGACCGCCGGAAGAAGGCGCTCGAGGACCGTCGCGTCCGCCTGCAGGCCGAGATTCGCGACCTCTCGAGTCGGGAGAAGCTCGGGCCGGTGGTCGAGGGCAGGCTGAACATGCAGGTGCCCGCCGACAACAGCGTCATCATGGTCCAGCGTCCCTAGCCGCCAGGTTCTCCTCGCACGACATGCAGCGCCCTGACCGCCTCCGTCTCGTGTCGCTCGGCCTCGCGGCCGTCACGATCGCCCTCCTCGTGCAGGCGGCGCGCGTCCAGCTCTGGCAGGGGAGGCGCTGGGCCGAGCGCGGGCGTATCCAGCAGTTCGCCGGCACCGACCTCCCCGCGCCCCGTGGCACGATCCTCGACGCCACCGGCGAGGTCATGGCCGAGAGCCGCGAGATGGTGCGCCTGAACGTCGCGCCCCGCGAGGTGGCGGCGAAGAACGGCATCCCGCGCCTCCGCCGATCGCTCAAGGCGCTGGGCTTCCAGCCCGACGACATCGAGCGCGCCACCGACACGAAGCGCGCCTGGGTCGAGTTGCGCCTGCCGCTCCGGCCCGGCGTCGACACGGCCGCGAGCAACATCCCGGGCGTGCACGCGGTGCGGGTCATGGAGCGCACCTATGCCGACGCCGAGGGACTCCGCCGCGTCGTCGGGCACGTGTCGTCGGAGGGCCCCATCGACGGCATCGAGCGAAGCCTCGATTCGCTGCTCGCCGGCGTGAAGGGAAGCGCCATCGTGCCGCGCGACGCGCGCGGGCACCTGCTGGCGCCAGCCGACGGCGGCAAGTCCGCCGTGTCGCAGGGCCAGACCGTCGTGCTCACGCTCAACCGTTCCGTGCAGGACATTGCCGAGCGGGCCCTCGGCGACGCGCTCCGGAACACCGGGGCCACCGGCGGCGACATCGTGGTCATGGATCCGCACGATGGGTCGATCCTGGCACTCGCCGCGCGTCGCCCCGGCGTCTCCACCGCGGTGACCGCCCTCACCGAGCCGTACGAGCCGGGCTCGACGCTCAAGCCGTTCGTGGCCGCCAAGCTGCTCGCCCTGCACAAGGCGCGGGCCGACGAGGTGATCGGCACGTACAACGGCACCTACACCGACGAAGGACGCACGATCACCGACGTGCACAAGGCGGCCCGGTTGTCGCTGCGCGACGTGATCAAGTTCTCCAGCAACATCGGCATCGTGCGGTTCGGCGAGCGGCTCACCCAGAAGGAGGAGTACGAGCTGCTCCGCGACGCGGGCTTCGGGGCGAAGACCGGCGTGCCCTATCCGGTGGAGTCGCGTGGCAGCCTGCGTCCCCCCGCCAAGTGGAGCCGGCAGTCGCGCGCCTCGATGCTCATGGGCTACGAACTGGCCGTCACGCCGGTGCAGCTGGCCACCGCGTACGCCGCGTTCGCCAACGGCGGCGAACTGGTGCAGCCCGCGCTCGTGAAGGAGGTGCGCGACGCGGCGGGGATCGTGCGCTATCGCCATGAACGGCGCGTGGTGCGGCGCCTCATGAGCGCCGCGCTCGCGGATTCGGTGCGCGACATGCTGCGCGACGTCGTCGACGGCGGCACCGCCGAGGGCGCGTCGCTCGAGGCCTTCGAGGTGGCCGGGAAGAGCGGCACCGCACGGCGCGTGGAGCACGGCAGGTACGTGAAGGGCGCCTACACCGCGAGCTTCGTGGGCCTCTTCCCGGCCGACAAGCCGCAACTCGTGATCCTCGTGAAGCTCGACAACCCGCGCAACGGCTACTACGGCGGCAAGCTGGCCGCGCCCGTCTTCCGGCAGGTCGCGCTCGGTGCGGTGGCGGCGCGCGATGCCTCGCTCGACCTCTCGCAGCTCGCGGGCAGCCAGCGCATCGCCAGCAACCCGGCGCCGGCCGCTGCTGGCCCCGCGGGGCCCGGTGGCGATCGCGCGCGCCCGGGGACGGTGCCCGTCGCGGGTGCCGTGACGGCCATGTCTCCCGCCACCACCAGCGGCAATTCACTCCCCGTGCCGTACGTCGTGCGCCTCGGCGCGCCGATCGCGTCCGTCCGGGCGCTCGCCGCCCAGCGCGCCGTGCCCGACGTGCATGGGATGCCGCTCCGCCGCGCCGTCCTGGCCCTGCACGAAGCCGGCTTCCGCGTCGCGCTCGGCGAGGGAGCGACAGGCGCCACCATCCCCGCGGCGGGTGCCCTGGCGCGGCCCGGCAGCGTCGTGCGCCTCGGCGCCTGGTAGGGCGCATCCGCATGAGCGCGGCGACCGACGTGCGCATCATCATGGACGCGCTCGCACAGGCGGGGCTCCTGTCCGAGTCGTTCGGCACCCTGCCGGCGCAGGTGACCAGCGTTGCGGATGACTCGCGCCGCATCACGCCGGGCGGCGCGTTCGTCGCCGTGCGCGGGAGCGCCAGCGACGGGCATGACTTCCTCTCGGCCGCCGAGCAGCAGGGGGCCGCGCTGGCCATCGTCGAGGACTGGTCGCGCACGACGCTCCCCGTGCTGGTCGTCACGGACAGCCGCCGCGCCGCCGCCGTGGCCGCGGCGGCATTCCACGGCTCTCCCGCCCAGCACCTCACCATGGTCGGCGTCACCGGCACCAACGGGAAGACCACCACCGTGGGCATGTTGCGGCACCTGCTCGATGGAGGCCCCGTCCAGCGCGCCGCCTCCATCGGCACGCTGGGCGTGCTCGTCGGAAGCGAGGGCGCGCCGCTCGAGGGCGGCGGGGGGCTGACCACGCCGGGACCGGTGGAACTGCAAGGGGTGCTCGCCGCGCTGCTGCAACAGGGCGTTCGGCGCGTGGCGATGGAGGTCTCGAGCCATGCGCTGGACCAGCGTCGCGTCGACGGCATTGTCTTCGACGTCGGCGTGTTCACGAACCTCACCCGCGATCACCTCGACTATCACGGCACGATGGAGGCGTACTTCGTGGCCAAGGCGCGCCTGGTCGATGCCGTCCGTCGCACCGGCACCGTGGTGGTCAACGCCGACGACCACGCGTGGGAAGCCCTGCCGCACACGCGCGCCCAGGCGCGCTACTCGCTCGCCGACGAGGGCGCCGAGGTGCGGGGCGAGCGCGTGCGCTTCACGCCGCGCGGGAGCACATGGACGCTCGTGGCCCACGGGCAGCGCGCCGACGTGGTGCTGCCGCTCATCGGTGACTTCAACGTCGCCAATGCCCTCGGCGCCGCCGCGGCCGCCATGGCCCTCGGCCTCACCGTCGACGAGGTGGCGACGCGGCTCGGCACCCTGCCGCAGGTGCCGGGACGGCTCGAGGTGCTGCGCGAGTCACCCACCGTCCTGCGCGACTACGCGCACACGCCGGACGCGCTGGCGCGCGCCATCGCCGCGGTGCGTCCCTTCACCGCGGGGCGGCTGCTCGTGGTGTTCGGCTGCGGCGGGGACCGGGACCGCGGCAAGCGTCCCGCGATGGGACGGATCGCCGCCGACAAGGCCGACCTCGCGATCGTCACGAGTGACAATCCGCGCACCGAGGATCCCGAGCGGATCCTCGACGAGATCGAGGCCGGCATGGGCGCCGTGCCGCATCGTCGCATCGAGGACCGGCGCGCGGCCATCGCCGCCGCGCTCGCCGAGGCAGGCCCCGACGACGTCATCCTCCTCGCCGGCAAGGGGCACGAGGACTACCAGGTCCGCGGCACGGTGAAGGAGCCGTTCGACGAGAAGGTCATCGTCGCCGAGCTGTCCGCCGCGTCGCCTGCGTAACGCCCCTACCCGCGCACGGCCCGCAACGCGTCGTACACCTTGACCATCGCCAGCGTGTCCTGTTCGCAGTAGGTGAGCAGGTCCGCGCGGATGCCCGCGTGCGAGGCCTCCGGCACCTCCCCGACGCGCATCAGCGCGAAGGCCGCCGACGCGGCGCTCCCGTCGCCGATCGCCAACGTGGCATGGGACAGCGTCGGGTCCACCACGGGGAGCACCTGCTTGATCGTCGTGCGCCCGCGAAAGCCCGGGTGCACCCAGCCCTCGCGCACGATCGGCTCGAGGTCCACGATCCGCGCGATCAGTGCGTCGCACGCGCCCTGCAGGTCCGGCAGCATCTCGCCGAGCCCCTTGAGCACCTGCGCCTCGAACGGCGAATAGCTGAGAATGCTCCCCGTGCTGCCGAGGTCGAAGATCAGCCGGTCGGCCAGCACGCGCCGCCAGTCCGTTTCCACGTCGGCGAGGTGCGACTGGTGCGTGAGCGCACCGCCGGGCACGCCTTGCACGTGCAGCGAGTACTGGAACGGCACCTGCTGGTGTGGCGGGGTGGAGGGGAACCAGGGCACCGCCACCGACACGGTCTCGAAATCGAGGAAGCGGAGCGGCCACTGGAGGCCGTCGAGCCTGGCGAGGACCGCGGCGTCCACCACGGGCGCGTTGCCCCAGATGGCCGCCGCCACCCGTCGTTGCGTGGCAGTGAGATCCGCGCTCCTCGGCACGCGTGAGATGCGCTCGTACGGCGCCAGCGCGTCCAGCCGCTTCTCGCTCAGTCGCGGCAGCACGAACAGGTGGTCCTCGATGCCGACGCCAAGGCAGTCCACGGCAAAGTGCTGGCAATCGCGGCAGGCAATGGTGAGCGCGGCCGACGGTTCACGGTCGCCCAGCAGCAGCCTCGAGAGCTTGGGGAGGAGCGCAGAAAACTTGGCGGCACGCGCCACCACCGCCGCCGTTGCATCGCGCGTCACCATCAGGGGCCGCGCGTCGGCGAGTTCCAACCGCCAGTCGCGGTCGATCAGCATCAAGGACGCCGCCACCACGGGCAGCCCCGCGCCCCGCGCCACCATCACGGTGTAGGCGAGGTCGTCGACGTACTCCGCCGTGAGCCGGTCCTTCTCCTTGACGGGGTCCGACGTCTTCCCCGGCTTCACCTCGATCACCTCCCAGCCGTCCGGCACCCGCCGCAGGGCGTCCGCGCGCGCCACGCAGCCCTGCCAGGTGAACGTCGCCTCGAAGACGAGCGAAAGCGTGGCGTCCTGCAGCGCATCGGCGGTGGCTCGCTCGGCCGCCGCGATCTCGCCCGAGCGCAGCAGCGGACCCGTGCCCAGCAGGGCGCGCGCGCGTCGTCCCACGTCGTTGCCCTGCCACCGCTGCCAGCGTTCGGCGAAGTCCGGGTCGTCGTCCCCGCGCTCGCTGTCGGCGTGCAGGGCGCGCCAGGCGCGCGTCGGACACGAAAGGGCGTCGAGGAACAGGGCCTTGGAGACGTGGCTGTGCACGAGCGAGTCCGGGGTGGGGGCAACGAGAAGTCTCGTGCCTTGGCTACCTTTCGCGCCATGCCCTTCTGGACGCTCGCGCGCCTTGCCGCCGCCCTCGACGGCGCCGACCCCGCCGTCGGTGCACCGCCCACCGGTGGCCGCGCGCCCACGGTGCGCGGCTGGGATGACCGCCCCATTCGCGCCATCGCCACCGATACGCGCGCCATCCAGTCCGGCGACGCCTTCGTGGCCCTCACCGGTGACCAGTTCGACGCCCACGACTTCCTCGCCGACGCCGTGGCAAAGGGTGCCGCCGCCCTCGTCGTGCGCGATGTCGCCCGCGCCGCGCGCCTCGGCGTTCCGGTCCTCGTGGTCGACGATACCCTGCACGCACTCGGTCGCCTGGGCCGTTACCGCCGCCGCGCCTGGGGCGGGCCCGTGGTCGGCATCGGTGGCTCCAACGGCAAGACGTCCACCAAGGCCCTCCTGAGCGCCGCCCTCGGGGCGCGGCTCCGCGTGCACGCCACCACGGGCAACCTCAACAACCAGGTCGGCGTCCCGCTCACGCTGCTCGGCCTCCCCGACGACTGCGACGTGGCCGTCGTGGAGATGGGCACCTCGCTCCCCGGCGAGATGGCGATCCTTCGCGAGATCGTCGTGCCCGACATCGTCGTCATCACGTCGATCGGTGAGGAACACCTCGAGGGGCTGGGTGACCTGGACGGCGTGATGGCGGAGGAGGCCGCGCTGGCCGACGGCGCCGGCGTCGTGATCGTCCCCGCCGACGAGCAGGCGCTCATCGCGCGCATCGGCGCACGGGCCCGGCGCGTGGTCACGGTGGGCCTCACCCACGGCGACCTCGCCGCTGAGCGCGCCGTCCTCGAGCCCGACGGCCGTGGCCGCCTCACGGTGGCCGGCACGGAGGTTGTGCTTCCCCTCGTGGGCGAGCACAACCTGCGCAACGCGATGCTGGCCATCGCCTCGGCCATCGAACTCGGCATCTCCGCCGCGGACGCCACCGCCGCCCTCGCGCGCACCACGCCGCCGGCCATGCGCTCGGCGGCGGAGGCGCTCGGGCGGGCCCGCCTCATCAACGATGCCTACAACGCCAACCCGCCCTCCATGCGGGCGGCCCTCGACCTGCTCGATGCCGTGGGCGAGGGCCGGCAGCGGGTCGCCGTCCTCGGGACCATGCGGGAGCTTGGAGGCCACGCGGAGGCCCTCCACGCGGAGATCGCCCGGCGCGCCCTCGCCTCCAAGGCCCAGGTGATCGCCGGCGTCGGGGACATGGCCACCGCGCTCCGGGCCCTCGCCGCCGCCGACCCCCGGGTGGTGACCGCCGAGGACCCCGAGGCCCTCTGGCCCCTGCTCGAACCCCGCCTCGAGGCCGAGGCGCTCATCCTCCTCAAGGCTTCGCGTGGCGTCCGGCTCGAGCGAATCGTCCCATACCTTGCGGGGTGGGCCGCCCGCCAGTCGTCGTAGCGCGCTCCGCTCGCCTCCCGTCCAACCCTCCCGGCCCTCCCCGTGCTGCCGCTCCTCCTCGGGCCCCTCGCCGCGAAGTTCACCTTCCTGCGGCTGTTCAACTACATCACGTTCCGCGCCGCCATGGCCGCCGTCACGGCGCTCATCGTGGCCTTCGTGGTCGGACCCTGGATCCTGAACCGCCTGCGCGCCCTCGCGGTGCACCAGGTGGTTCGCGAGGGCACGCCCGACTCGCACAAGGGCAAGGGGACCACGCCCACGATGGGCGGGCTCATCATCCTCGCCGCGACGATCATCCCGACGCTGCTCTGGGCGCGCATCAGCAACTCCTACGTCTTGCTGGCGCTGTTCGTGATGTGCTGGATGGGCGCCATCGGCTTCCTCGACGACTGGCTCAAGCTCAAGCAGAAGCGGGAAGGGAAGAAGAACGAGGGGCTCGTGGAGCGGTACAAGCTCGCCGGCCAGGTCACGTGCGGCGTCGCACTCGGGCTCTTCCTCTGGCTCTCGCCCGTCAGCAACCTGCCGGGCGCCAGCACCACGCTGCCCTTCTACAAGTACGTGCTCGTGCTGCCGGCGGCCAGCTGGCTCGCCTGGACCTACGTGCCCTGGGTGACCTTCGTGCTCACCGGCGCGAGCAATGCCGTGAACCTCACCGATGGAGTCGACGGACTCGCCACGGGGCTCACCGCCATCGCCGCCATCACTTTCGCGATCTTTGCCTACGTCATCGGTCGCGTCGACACCAGCGCCTACCTGCAGATCTACTACATGCGGGGCGCGGGGGAGCTCACGATCTTCTGCAGCGCGCTGTTCGGCGCGTCGATCGGCTTCCTCTGGTACAACACCTTCCCGGCGCAGGTCTTCATGGGCGACACGGGCTCCCTGGCGCTCGGTGGGGCGCTGGGCGCGGTGTCCATCCTGCTCAAGAGCGAGTTCGTGCTGGGGATCGTGGGCGGCGTCTTCATGGTCGAGACGCTCTCCGTGATCATCCAGCGGTCCGTGTTCCGCTTCCGCAAGGCGAAGCACGGGATCGAGTACGCGCGCGAGCACCGCGTGTTCCTGCGCGCGCCCATCCACCATCATTTTGAACTCAAGGGATGGCCCGAGTCCCAGGTCGCGGTCCGATTCTGGATCCTCGGCATGGGGTGCGCCTTCCTCGCGTTGTCCACGCTCAAGCTCCGATAGCGCCGCGCCGGCGTCGCGCGGTCGCCCCTCCCGGTCCTCACATGTCTGACCTGCTCGCTGCGCGCACCGGCGAAGTCGCCGTCGTGGGCCTCGCCAAGTCGGGGCGCGCCGCCGCGCTCCTGCTCGCCCGCCACGGCCATGCGGTGTACGCGAGCGATGCCGCCGAGGGGGCGGCGCTGGACGAGGCCGCGCGCGCGCTGCGCAGTGCCGGCGTGACCGTGCAGGTGGGCGGACATGACCTGGTCCGCATTGCGCGCGCGGCGCTCGTCGTCGTGAGCCCCGGAGTGCCCCCCACCGCCCCTCCGCTCCTCTCGGCACGCGCGGGAGGCGTTCCCATCGTGAGCGAAGTCGAGATCGCGCTGCGCGCGATGCCCGCGCTGCGCACGATCGCCATCACCGGCACCAACGGGAAGACGACCACCACCGCGCTCGTCGGCCACCTCCTGCGCGCCGTGGGACACGACGCCGTCGAGGCGGGCAATATCGGCCTCCCCCTCGCCGAGGTTGCGCTCCGGACCAAGGCGCCGCACTGGGTCTCGCTCGAACTCTCGAGCTTCCAGTTGCACGATACCCCCGGCATTGCGCCCACCGTCGGCGTGGTCACCAACCTGAGTCCGGACCACCTCGACCGGTATGCCGGCGTCGAGGCGTACTACGCCGACAAGGCCATGCTGTACCGCAACGCGTGCCCGAAGTCGCGCTGGGTCATGAACGGCGACCAGCCCGAGTGCCGCTCCCTCCCGTCCCGGCGCCCCGGCGCCGCCGAGTCGCGAGACTCGCTGATGGGCACCATCTGGCGCTTCTCCCTCGAGCGCACGAGCGAGGCCTGGTACGACCGGGCGACCGCGCAGCTGGTCCTCCTGGGCAAGCCGTTGCTCCATCGCGACGAACTGCACCTCGTGGGCGACCACAACGTCGCCAATGCGCTGACCGCTGCCCTCGCCGTCATGGTGGCCGACCCGACCCACCAGACCGATGCCGCCCGGGCCCAGATCGCGGTTGCGCTCGGCTCGTTCCGTCCGCTCAAGCACCGGCTGGAGACAGTGGCCACCGTCGGCGACGTGCTGTGGATCAACGACAGCAAGGCCACGAATGTGAGCAGCACCCTCGTTGCGGTGCAGGGCATGACCCGGCCCACCGTGGTGCTCATCGGCGGCCGCCACAAGGGTGAACCGTACACCGCGCTCATCGAGTCGCTCAAGAAGAGCGCCCGGCTCGTCATCGCGTACGGCGAAGCCGGGCCGCTCATCGCCAAGGACCTCGCAGGGCATGTGCCGCTCGAGCGCATGGGATCGTCATTCGAGGAGATCGTCGCCCGTGCCCGCGCCGCTGCCCAACCGGGTGACGCGGTGCTGTTGTCTCCCGCCTGTTCGAGCTTCGACATGTTCCCGAACTACGAAGTCCGCGGCGCCTTCTTCGCCGCGCTGGCCACCGGCATCCCCGCCACCTCGTGACGAGCATCGCGCTGCCTGGCAGCCTCGGCGCGCGCCGCACGCCGCACGCCGCCGCGAGCGCCGCGAGCGCCACGT
The DNA here is from genome assembly GCA_031362285.1 of Gemmatimonadota bacterium. Lineage (GTDB taxonomy): Bacteria > Gemmatimonadota > Gemmatimonadetes > Gemmatimonadales > Gemmatimonadaceae > JACPPC01. The sequence goes on from JANLSF010000511.1 coordinate 13,722, forward strand.
CCGCGGCGCCGGCGGAGCGGGTGCGCTGGCGCATGGGGATCGAGGCGCGCGTGCTCCTGCAGCTCACGGCGGTGCTGCTCGCCTGGGGACTCGCCGTGCTGTATTCGGCGTCGGCGATCGTGGCCATCCAGGAGGGGCGGAGCGGCGCGTACTACGTGTGGCGGCAGGTGCAGGGGGCCGTCGTGGGAATCGTCGTCTTCGCCGTGGCCGCCAAGGTCGACGCCGACCGATGGCAGAAGTGGGCGTGGC
>JANLSF010000451.1:0-2813 GCA_031362285.1 Gemmatimonadota bacterium
GAGAAAGAGCGCGACCGCGGCCTCATTGGCGGCGTTGAACACCGCGGGCGCGGCGCCGCCCGCCATGCCGGCCTCGCGCCCGAGGCGCAGCGCGGGAAAATCGTCGGAGCGGACCGCCTCGAAAGTGAGCGGGCTCATGCGGACCGGGTCGAACGACGGAATGCCGGCGTCGCTGACGCGCTCCGGATGCGTGAGGGCGTACAGGATGGGAATCTCCATCGTCGGCTGCCCGACCTGCGCGAGCACGCTGCCGTCCACGAACTCCACCATGCTGTGCACCACGCTCTGCGGATGGACCACGACGTCGATGCGCTCGTACGGCACGCCGAACAGCACATGCGCCTCGATCACCTCGAGCGCCTTGTTCGCGAGCGACGCACTGTCTACGGTGATCTTGCGCCCCATGTTCCACGTCGGGTGCCGGAGGGCATCGGCGACGGTGGCGCCCTCGAGTTGCCGCCGCGTCCAGTCGCGGAATGGGCCGCCGCTGGCGGTGATCACGAGGCGGCGGATCTCCGCGTGCGGGCGGCCGGCGATGCACTGCAGGATGGCCGAGTGCTCGCTGTCCACGGGGACGATCTCGCCGCCGCCGCGTCGCGCCGCGGCGCAGACCAGCGCCCCCGCCATCACGAGCGTCTCCTTGTTGGCGATCGCCACGCGCTTGCCGCACTCGAGGGCGGCCAGCGTGGCGTCGAGCCCGGCGGCGCCCACCACGGCGTTCAGCACGATGTCCACGTCGTCCCGTTGCGCGGCGTGCACGAGGCACGCGTCGCCCGTCTCCCAGGCGGCGGGATGTCCGTGACCGTCCTGCACGAGTCCGGTGAAGCCGGGCCGCCAGCGCGTGACCTGCTCACCCAGCAACGTGGCGTTCGCGTGCGCCGTGAGCGCCGCCACGCGGAACCGCGCCTGCTGCCGCTCGATCACGCGGAGCGCCGTCGTGCCGATGGAGCCGGTGGAGCCGAGGATCGCGACGCCGATCACGGCGAGCCCAGCGGCATGGGGATGAGGAACCAGGGGAGGACCAGGTACGTGACCGGCATGACGAAGAAGATCGAGTCGAACCGGTCCAGGATGCCGCCGTGGCCGGGGAAGAGGCCCGACGCGTCCTTGACGCCCGCCTCGCGCTTGAGCTGGGATTCGACGAGGTCTCCGAGCTGCGCTGCCACCGACACGAGCACGGCAAAGAGGATCGTGCCCCCCGTCGTCATGGAGAGCTCGGCCAGCGGAGCCAGCACGTAGTGGAGGTAGGCGAAGCCCATCCCGATGGCGACCAGCAGGCCCCCGACTGCCCCGGCCACCGTCTTGCCCGGGCTCACGCTCGGCATCAGCTTCGGTCCGCCCACGATCCGGCCGAACAGGTACGCGCCCGTGTCGGTGCTCCAGGTGAGCCACACCGGCAGCACGACGAGGGCGGTGGCGGCGGCGTCGCCGATCGCGTAGGGGTGGTAGCGCATGGCATACGCGAAGGCTACGGTGCCCGCCGTGTAGAGCACGGCCAGCACGGTGACCGCGGCCACGGCGAGCGGGCGCTCCTGCGTGCTGCGGGTGAGCAGGGTGACCACGAGCACGGCCAGCGGCCCCACGATCGCGGCGCTCGGGGGCACGTAGAAGCTCCCCTGGACCGTGCCGTGCACGAGGAACGGGACGATGAACGCGAGCGGGATCCCCAGCCAGGCAATCGGGGTGACCCCGCCGGCGCGCGCCATGCGATAGAGCTCCCACGTGCCCGCCGCCGAGGCCGCGCCGAGCAGCAGGGCGAACCAGAGGCCGCCCTGCCAGACGGCGGTGACGACGAGGGGCGCGGCCACGAGCCCGCTGAGGACCCGCAACAGGAACTGCCGTTGCATGGTCAGCTGCGCGGCTGGGGAGCCGGCCACGCCGACGGTGACACGCGGGTCACCGTCACACTTCCATCAGCTCGGCTTCCTTCGCCTTGAGGAGGTCGTCCACCTTGTGGATGCACTCGTCGTGCATCTTCTGCAGGTCCTTCTCGCCGTGCTTGACGTCGTCTTCCGAGACGCCGGTGAGCTTCTTCAGCTTGTCCCGCGACTCGGTGCGTGCATGCCGGATGGCGACGCGCCCTTCCTCGGCCAGCTTGTGGACGATCTTGACCAGCTCCTTGCGGCGCTGCTCGTTCAGCGAGGGGAGCGGGACGCGGATGACGCCGGCATTCTGCGCCGGGTCGAGTCCGAGGTCCGCCTCGCGGATCGCCTTCTCGATCGCCTTCGCGTTCCCCTTGTCCCAGGGCGTCACGAGGATGAGCCGGGGTTCCGGCGCGGCGATCGTGGCCACCTGCTGCAGGGGCATCCACTGGCCGTACACCTCGACCTTCACCGTGTCGAGGAGGTTGGGGGACGCCTTGCCCGAGCGGATGCCTGCGATCTCTCGCTTGGCCGCCTCGAACCCCTTCTCCATGTGGACCTTCGCGTCCTTCTTGATCTGATCGATGAGTGTCATGTGACCAGGGTGCCGACCCGCTCGCCGCGCAACGCCGCCGCGACCGCGCCAGGCTTGTGAATGTTGAGGACGATCAGGGGCAGCAGGTTCTCCTTGCACAACGTCATGGCCGTCTGGTCCATCACGCCGAGCTCGCCGCCGATGACGTCACGATAGCTCAGGGACTCGTACATCGTCGCCTCCGGGTGCGTGCGCGGATCCGCCGTGTAGATGCCATCCACGCCGGTGGCCTTGATGATCACCGACGCCTTCATCTGGATGCCGCGCAGGACCGCCGCCGTGTCGGTGGAAAAGTACGGGTTTCCGGTGCCGGCGGCAAAGATGACGGTCCGTCCCTTCTCGAAGTGCCGGAGGGC
>JANLSF010000575.1:0-8331 GCA_031362285.1 Gemmatimonadota bacterium
GCCGAGATCGCGGAGGAGGTGACGCTGCCACCGTCGCTGCAGGGAGTGCTCGGGAGTCGTGGCTACTACGGCGCGGTCCGCCACAATGCCAAGGCTGTCTACCAGTTCTACCTGGGCGCCTACGACGGCAATCCTGCGCACCTGGATCCGCTTCCACCCGAAGAATCGGCCAAACGCTACGTCGCGCTGTTCGGTGGCGCGCCCAAGGCGATCGCGGCGGCGCAGGAGGCGTTCGAGCGTGGCGAGTATCGGTGGGCCACGGAGTTGCTCAACCATGTGATCTTCGCCGATGGCGCGAACAGGCCGGCCCGCGACCTGCTCGCGCGCGCGTACGAGCAACTGGGCTACCAGGCCGAGTCGGCCACGTGGCGGAACGCCTATCTCACGGGGGCGGCGGAGCTGCGCGGCGGGGCGCCGGCGCGCGGTCTCGACCGGAGCGCGATGCTCGAGTTGCTGAACGAGACGCCGGTGGAGCGGTTCCTCGACGCGATGGCCGCGAGTCTCGATGGACCGGGCGCGGTGGGCAAGGCACTCACCATCAACCTCGTGCTGTCGGACACGCGCGAGTCGCACGTGTTGTGGATCGAGAATGCGGTGCTGCACCACAAGGCGGCGCCACCGGTGGCCAATGCGAACGCCTCGCTTACGCTCACGAAGCCGTTCTTCGTGCGGATGATGGCAGGGACGGCCGGCGCGAAGGACTTGCTGTTGAGCAGCGACGTGAAGGTGACGGGAAGCAAGGTGGACCTGGCGCGGTTCTTCGGGCTGTTGACCAAGGCGCCGGGAACGTTCGGGATCGTGACACCGGAGTGAGCCTACTGTCGGCGACCGGGCCTTGGACGCGCTGGTCAGGGCCGCTATAGATTGCGCGGCATCATCGAGGGGGCGGTCATGAACTGGCGTGAACACATCTGGAGCGACCCGGAACGGATGCACGGCACCCCGTGTCTGCGCGGTACGCGCGTGCCGGTGTACGTGATTCTCGACAACCTGGCAGCGGGTGAGACTGCAGAGACCATCCTCGACCAGTATCCCGGCCTGCGCCCGGAGCATGTCGCGGCGGCGTTGGCGTTTGCCGCCGAACTCGCGCACGAGCGCATCATCCCGATTCCCGCGTAGCGGTGCGCATCAAGCTCGACGAGAATCTCCCGCGCCTTTGCAGTGCGTGGATGCTGCCGTCCGATCGCTGGCCACGCTACCGATCCGCGCATCACTCTGGATCGTGGAACCCGACCGCCTGCGCATTCGCGATCACCCAACGGGCGCGTAGTCGCGCGTGCCGCTTCGAACGGCCGGAGTGAACCCGTGACCATCTGGAACGTGGACATCATGTGGGGGCTGATGCTGTTCGGCATCGCCCTGTTCACCGGTGTGTGCATCGTGTTCAACCCGGTGCTGCGCGGCTTCCGCGTCATGGGAGTCGCGCTCGCCTACTGCGTGGCCGCATGGATGGCGTTCGCGCTGCCGTGGGTGGTGGCCATCACGACGTGGTGCGTGTTCGCCGTGGCCGGCGGCGTGTTCGTGTTCGCGTACGAGTTGTGGGCGCGCTACCGCTACAAGGGGACGGGGCGGAAGGAGCGACCGCTGGTGCTCATCCAGGGATTCCTGCTCTGGCCGGCCATGGTGCCGGACGCGATCGAGGGGATCCTGGTGGATTTCGGGGTGCTGGAGCCGAGCGGTCCGGGGCGCGAGGCAGCAGTCAGCAAGGCCGGTTCTGCCTCGCAGTGATGCCGTACACGCGTTCTGTGAGCGGCATAAACAATTGACATAGATCAACTTGTGAGATAAGCTCCATATATGGAGGTGGCTATGGAGCTTTCAAAGAAGACGACCGTCCTCTTCTCCCCGGAACTGCACGAGCGCCTCACCGAGTTCGCGGCCAAGCGCGGCGTCAGCCTGGGCGAGTTGGTGCGCGAGGCCTGCGTGCACACGTATGGGCTCGTGGACACCGACGCGCGTGCGCGTGCCGTCGCCTCCCTCGGTGCGTTGCGCCTCCCCGTGAGCGATCCGGTCACCATGAAGAGAGAGTCGGTGCCGCATCCCGACGCGCTGTTGCCCTGATGCTCCTCGACGCGAACATCCTGATGTACGCCGCCGGGGCCGAGCACGCCAACAAGCAGCCGAGCCTCCGGCTGCTTGAGCGGATCGCCGGCGGCGAGCTGTCGGCGGCGCTCGACACCGAGACGCTGCAGGAGATCATGCACCGCTACCGCACGATCGGGCGGTGGGACGGCGGGCGCCAGGTGTACGACCTCGCGCGACAGCTCTTTCCCTCGGTCATCCCGGTGACCGGCGAGATCCTCGACCGCGCACGCAAGATCCTCGATCGCGACGGGTCACTCATGGCGCGCGACGCGTTGCACGCGTCGGTGGCGATCCAGGAGACGGGCGGCGTGATCTGCAGCTACGACCGGGACTTCGACCGGATTCGCGGCGTGCGACGGACGGAGCCCGCGGCGTAGCGAGGCGCTTGCGACGGCGGGGGACATTCGGTACGTTTTTCTGTACAGAATATATCCCCGCGGGAGGCCCCGTGTCCAAGCTCAAGCCCACGCGTGACATCCAGCCGGTCACGGAGTTTCGCGCAAACGCCGCGCAGTTCATCGAGCAGGTGCGCGAGACGGGCGAACCGGTCATTCTCACCCAGCACGGACGAAGCGCCGCGGTGCTCCTCGACGTCGAGTCCTACGAATCAATGATGGACGAACTTGCCTTGCTCCGCGACGTGCGACACGCGGAGGATCAGATCGCCGCGGGCAAGGGGCTGAGCCACGCGTCGGTGGCCAAGCGGTTGCGCGCGCGCCTCGGGCGGTGAAGGTCGTCTGGTCGCCGCTCGCGGAGCAGCGCGCGTTCGAGGCCGTCGAGGCGATCGCGAAGGATCGCCCGAACGCCGCCGTCGCCTGGCTGGAGGAACTTCTTGCGCGCGTCGCGGCGCTGGACCACCTTGCCAAGCGAGGGCGCGTCGTGCCGGAGATCGGCAAGGCGTCGCATCGGCAGTTGCTCCATCATCCCTATCGCATCATCTACCGCGTTGATCCGACGCAGGTCGTCATCCTCGCGATTCGGCACGAGCGGCGCGCATGGGACCCGAGCGAGGTCGCCCCAGGGGAATAGCGGCACGTTGCGGCGTACGGTGCCACGACAGCACGGTTCTGTCGTTCCGATCCCGCAGCACCGCGGTGACGCGCCCTACCCCTTGAGGAACAGCCGCTTGGGGTCGAGCACGTCGCGCAGCAACCGCAACTCCTCCGCGCTCGGCGGCGTCACGCTGCCGAGCGCGAACCGCGCGGTCAGGTCCCACCCCACCTGCGCGCGCACCGAGTCGGTGGTCTCGCCGGGATAGAGCGCGGCGAGCTCGAGCTCGCCGGTGCGCGGGTTCGCCTCGAGAATGCCGCGATCGGTGATCACGCGGACCGGGCCGGCGCCGGGATTGCCCAGCTCCTGGCGCGACTTCCCATGGTACCGGTGCCCCGGGCTGGTCACGAAGTCCACCTCGGCGGGGAAGCTGCGCGGCGAGAGGGCGCCAATGATCAGCGTCCGCTTGGCATGCACGGCAATCTCCGCCGCGCCGCCGCTGCCGGGGAGTCGCACCTTGGGGTGCGCGTACGTGCCCCCCACCACGGTGGTGTTGATGTTGCCCCACCGGTCCACCTGCGCGCCCCCCAGGAAGCCCACCTCGATGCGCCCCCCCTGCAGGAACGACTGGAAGATGTCGGCCATGCTCGCGACCATGAGCGAGCCGGTGACGAGGGCGGGATCGCCCACCGACACCGGCAGCCGCTCCGGCACCGCGCCCACCGCGCCCGATTCATAGATGAGCAGCAGGTTGGGCGCGTGCGTGAGGCGCGCGAGGTTGCAGGCAAGGTTGGGGAGTCCGATGCCGACGAACACCACCTCACCGTCCCGCAGTTCGCGCGCGGCCACGCAGGCCATCAGCTCCTTGGGGGAGTAGTCAGTAGCCATAGTCCACGCTGCCGCTGGGACGCGGCTTGGCGGCGAGGCGCACCTTGAGCTCCGGCTGCCTGGCCATGTACTCGGCGCGGTCCGCCACGCCGTGCACCCACTCGTCGAGCCACCGTTGCAGACCGGCCGGCTCGCGCGCCACCTGCTCCCACTTCACGTAGAAGTCGTTGTCGCGGTCGTAGAACCCCTGCGCGTAGCTCGGGTGCGCGCCCCACGGCTCGTGCACCACGGCCTGCACGATCATCCCGGGAATGATGGTGCGGTTGGGGTCGGCGCGGATCACCGACTCGTCCACCAGCTCCTCGCACACCACGATCACGCGCGACGCGGCAAAGGCCGCCTCCTTCTGCGTGCTGAGCAGCCCCCACACCTGCGCGTTGCCGTTGGCGTCGGCGCGCTGCACGTGCACGATGGCGACGTCGGGGTTGAGCGCGGGGACGGTGGCCAGCCGCTCGTGCGTGTACGGACAGGTCACGTGCTGGATGCGCGGGTTCGCCACCGGGAGATCGGTGCCCGCGTAGTTGCGGAGCGGCCAGAAGGGGAGACGCGCGGCGCCGGCCGAGAGGCGCGCCACCATGCCGAAGTGCGAGTACTCCTCGAGCTCGAGGGGATCCCCCTTGCCTTCCACGGCGCGGCGGAAGGCGAAGAGCGAGCCGGCGCCCGGGTTGCCGGCCCAGCTGAACACGAGCTTGCTGGCGCACCCGGCGGCGATCATCTGGTCGTAGATGAGGTCGGGGGTGAGGCGGCACAGGGTGAGGTTCCGCCGGCGCTGGCGGATGATCTCGTGACCGGCCGAGAAGCCGATGAGGTGCGTGAACCCCTCGATGATGACGCTGTCGCCGTCGCGCACGGTGCCGGCAATGGCATCGCGCATGGACATGAGCTTGGGATGCGGCGAGGCTGGCGGCACCCCCTGGGCCTGTGCCACGCTTTAGTCGTGCAACTCGCGGATCACGTCCTCGAGGATCTCGAGGGCGATCTTCACGTCGTCCTTGTCGATCGTGAGCGGTGGCGCGAGTCGCAGCGTGCTCGCGCCGCAGCTGAGCGTCAGCAGCCCCTTCTGGAAGGCGCGGCGTTCGACATTGTGCACGAACAGCTTGTCCGGCTCGCGGGTGGCGCGGTTCTTCACGAAATCAATGCCGATCATGAGTCCCTGCCCGCGCACGTCGCCGATGGCCAGGTACTTGTCGGCCATCGCGCGCAGCCCCTCAAGGAGTTCCGCGCCACGCGCGGCGGCATTCTGCATCAGGCCGCCCTCCACCAGGTCGAGCGTGGCGAGCGCCGCGGCCACGCACACCGGGTTGCCGCCGAAGGTGGAGCCGTGCGAGCCATTCTCCCAGGTGGTGATGCTCTCCTTGGCGATGATGGCGCCGAGCGGCATCCCCGAGGCGAGCCCCTTGGCGGAGAGGAGGATGTCGGGCACCACCCCTTCGTGCTCGCAGGCGAACATCTTGCCGGTGCGGCCGATCCCGCTCTGGATCTCGTCCATCACCAGCAAAATGCCGTGCTTGTCGCACAGCTCGCGCACTGCGGTGAGCCACCCCTTGGGCGGGACGATGTAGCCGCCCTCGCCTTGGATGGGTTCCACGAAAATCGCCGCCACGTCGGTGGGGGCGAGATGGCGATAGAGGAGGTCGTTCTCGATGGCGCTCACGCAGGCGAGTTCACAGCTCGGGTAGCTGAGCTTGTACTCGCAGCGGAAGCAGTTGCCGAAGGGCACATGGTGCACGTCGGGGAGGAGCGGGCCAAAGCCGGCGTGCTGGCGCGCCTTGCTGGAGGTGAGCGAGAGGGCGCCCACGGTGCGGCCATGGAAGGCGCCCTTGAAGGCGACGATGGCGGTGCGCCGGGTGGAGTGGCGCGCGAGCTTGATCGCTCCCTCGACCGCTTCGGTTCCCGAGTTCGACAGGAACACCCGCTTCTTCTCCGCGCCCGGCGCCAGCTTGGCCAGCCGTTCGCAGATCTCGGCCATCCCCTCGAAGTAGAAGTCGGAGCCACAGATGTGGAGGAACTTGGCCGCCTGTTCCTGCACTGCCGCCACCACCTTGGGGTGACTGTAGCCGGTGCTGCTCACGGCGATGCCGGCCATGAAGTCGAGGTAGCGATTGCCGTCCACGTCTTCCACCATGGCGCCCTGGCCGCGCGCGATCACCAAGGGGTATTCCTTGATGTAGCAGCTGCTGGTCCATTCGGCGTCACGGTCCACGATGGCCTGGGCCTTGGGGCCGGGCGGGTGGGTGACGATGCGGGGGTAGTCCTTGAGGGTCATGGCCGGCTCCGGCGGGTGCGGGGTGAGCCTAAGAAAGGTGCGGCGCAGTGGCACTCCGGCGCAATGCGCGGCGGCGGTGCGATGTGGCGCGCGCCACGCGTCAGGCTAGATTTGAGCCATGATCGCGAACGCGCCCTCCCGCTCAGATGTCCAGGCCCGCCTCGGTGCGGCCCGAGCCGAGATTCTCGGGTTGGGCGTCCGGCGATTGGCGCTGTTCGGTTCGGTGCGGCGCGACACTGCGCGACCGGACAGCGACGTCGACCTGCTTGTCGAGTTCGAGCCTGAGCAGAAGAGTCTTGAGCACCTGGTGGCGCTCGGAGATCTCCTCGAGTCGGTGCTCGGGCGACATGTCGAGCTGGTCACGGCGGAGGGCCTGTCGCCGTTCCTGCGCCCGCACATCCTCGCGGACGCCATGGATGTCGTACGAGCCGCTTGAGGCGCGCGACGCGAACCCTGCCGTCGAATGGCGCGCGATGGCCCGAATGCGGGACCGCCTCATCCACGACTATTTCGGCGTCGATCTCGATATCGTCTGGCGCGTGCTGCAGACGAACATCCCGGCATTGCAGCAGGAAGTACGGCGCATTCTGGGCGAACGCTGACCGCGTCGGGGAGCTCCGGCGATCGGTGGTTATTGGTGTCGAGGTGCTGACCGAAATGCTGGCGAGGCATGAGCGAGGCCTCATTGGTGTCGAGTACGACCCTCACCGCGCGCGGCGAACCTTCGCGACCGCGTTCGTGATGTCGGACTGTCGCAGGCCGCTGCGCTTCGCGGCCTGTCTGGCCTGCGCCACCAGTGGAGCGAACTCGCCGAGGGCCGGTGGGTCGAGGACCTTGAAGATGACCACATCGTGATCCGCGACGACGACGAATTGGGCGCCCGCCTTCAGGCCGAGGCGCACGCGGATCTCTTCGGGGATGACAACCTGTCCCTTGGAGGACAGGGTGGTGGTAGCAGCGGTACTCATGCGAGCCTCTCGGTTGGTCTTACTGGTAAGACTACCGCGATCATCGGCGCGAGTCGACCCGGTGCGCCCGACCCGCTCCAGCAGCGCCCCTCCTGTAGCCGCATATTCCACTAGTCGCGCCCCTCGGCGCCACCCACCGCGCACCACTCCCCTCGCCTCCCCGGCCATGCTCCTTCGCCTCCGGTCCCACTTCGTCGCCGCCCTGCTCCTCGCCAGCGCCAGCGCCGCCGCCCCCGCCCACGCGCAATCCCCCGCCCTCACCCCCGCCCAGAAGGAAGCCCGCGACATCCTGCGCGAGATGGTGAACATCAACTCCACGAGCGGCACGCTCGGGGTGAAGAAGGCGGCCGAGGCGATGCGGGCGCGGCTCATCAAGGCGGGCTTCCCGGCGGCGGATGTGCAACTGCTCGGGCCCACGCCTGAGATGACCGCCGTGGTGGCGCGCTATCGCGGGCGCAACACGGGGAAGAAGCCGATCATGCTCATGGCGCACCTCGACGCCGTGGCCGCCAAGAAGGCCGACTGGCCCACCGACCCGTTCACCTTCTATGAGAAGGAGGGGTGGTACTACGGGCGCGGGGTGGACGACAACAAGAGTGGCGTGGCGATGCTGGTCGCCAACTTCGTGCGGTGGAAGCGCGAGAAGTGGGTCCCCGACCGCGACGTGATCGCGGTGCTCTCGGCCGACGAAGAGACCAACGGCGCATCCATTACCTGGTTGCTCGAGAAGCACCGGGCGCTCCTCGACGCCGAGTACTCGCTCAACACCGACGGCGGCGGCGGGGCGATGGACAAGGGGAAGCCGGTGTCGAACTCGGTGCAGGCGGGCGAGAAGACGTACACCGACATCCGCCTCGAGGTGACCAACCCGGGCGGGCACAGCTCCATGCCGCGGTCCGACAACGCCATCTACGAGCTGGCCGACGGGCTGCAGGCGCTGGGCCGCTACACCTTTCCCGTGCGGCTCAACGAAGTTTCGCGCGCCTTCTTTAGGCAGAGCGCGGCCACGCAGAGCCTGGAGGTTGCGGCGCTCATGAAGGCGGTGGCCGATGGCCCGTTCAGCGACCAGGCGGCCATGCTGCTCTCGGCCAAGAACCCGTACTGGAACTCGATCATGCGCACCACCTGCGTGGC
>JANLSF010000632.1:0-6621 GCA_031362285.1 Gemmatimonadota bacterium
CCGAAGACGTAGACCCAGTAGCTGCGGCGGTTGTCGAAATCCCTGAACCGGGAGAGCGTGCCGCGCATGCTGATCGGCACGTAGAGGAGGGGGCGCGCGCCCGCCGTCGTGGCCCGGAAGTCCTCGGGGGCCACGCCGAGAATCTCCAGCGCCTTGCCGTTCACGGTGATCGTCTGTCCCACCACCTTGGGATCGGAGCCGAAGTGCGAGGCCCAGAGGTCATGGCTCAGCACCGTCACGAAGTGCGCACCGAGCGCGTCGTCGTCGGCCGGCGAGAGCAGCCGCCCGACCACCGGCGCGATGCCGAGCGTGGGGAAATACGAGCCGGAGGCATAGACCGCATCGGCGGTGAACGGCTCACCCCGCACGCTCAGCGAGGCGTTGAAGATCCGGAAGGCGGCGAGTCCCGAGAGCACGGTCTGCGTGCGCTCGAGGTCGCGGAACATCGGGTAGCTGAAGACGTCGTCGTGGCCCCCCGACTGGTTCTCGCTGTCCGACCCCGGCTTTGGACCCGGCACCGCGACGTTCACCAGCTCGTCGGGGGATCGCACCGGGAGGGAGCGCGCCAGCAGCTGGTCGAACAGCGAGTAGATGGCGGCGTTGGCCCCGATGCCCAGCGCGAGCGACAGCACCGCGATGGCGGTGACGAAGGGCGTCTTGCGCAGCGTGCGGAAGGCGAGCGCGATGTGCCGCATGGATCGACCAGTTGGAAAGGCGCACGGGGGGTGCGCCGCCGGGAGCAGGTCACGCTTCGACAGCCGGAGGGCGCCGATGGTTTGGCCTACGCACGGGGGGGACCGGGGGTTTCGGGGCCGGGCCGGGGGGTGGCGGAGGTCCCGGCCCGTGCGGGGTCTCGACCCCTACCGCACTACGACGGTGCCCGTCATCCCATTGAGGTGGATGCCGCAGTTGTACTGGTACGTGCCCACCGTGTTGAACAGCATGGAGTAGGTGCCACTCGTCTTGGGTGGCGTGCTGCTCGTGAACGTCGGCGCGCCGATCGACTGCACGGAATGGCTGGCGCCGCCCACCCACGTCCACGTCACGGTCCCGCCAACCGCCAGCGTGTCCACCGCCGCATTCTGCGTGAGGTTGCGGCCGCTCTTGAAGAAGAAGTCGCCGACACTCACCGCGATCGTGCTCGGCGGCGCGACCACCTGGCCGGTGACCGTGAGGACCGACGAGTCGGTCCGGATTCCCGATAAGATGGAGACGTTCGTGAGGCCGTTGATGAGCGCCGTGGCTGTGGTGGACGTGCCGGAAGCCGGCGCGACCGTCGCCACGTTCGAGTTCGACGACACCCACGTGATCGGCAGGTTGGTGCCGACGCTGTCCTGCGCCACGCCGGTGAACAGCTGCGTCCCGCCAAACGTCGTGATGGCGGCCGGCTTCGGTGCGATCGTGAGCGTGGCCGGAAAGTGCCGCACGACAATCGTTCGCGTGCCGGTGGTGGCCCCCGCTCCCGCCTGGATGGTGGCCAAGCCTGAGATCGTGCCCGCGGTCACCAGCCCCGTGGCGGCGCCGACCGTCGCCACCCCGGTGGCATTGCTCGTCCATGCGAGGGTGGTGCCGGCCACCACGTTTCCGGTGGAATCCCGGGTGGTGCCGGTGAATTGCCGCGTGCGCGTGGCCGTCACGAGGGTGTCGGGAGTCGCCGAGGTGGAGGTGACGACCACCGTCGCGACCACCTGCGTCACGGTCACGGTCACCGAGGCGGACGTGATCGTGCCGCTCGTGGCCGTGATGTTGGCGCTGCCGTTGGCCACCGCCGTCACGAGCCCCGTGCCGCTCACGGTGGCGACCCCCGGGCTGAGCGACGTCCACGTCACCGTGGGCGCGGTGATCGGGCTCCCGTTCGAGCCCGTGACCACCACCACGAGCTGCGCCGTGCGGCCGAGCGCGCCGAAGGCGATGGGGGGCGCCGGCGGCGTGATCACCACCGCCGTAGGCACGATCGGTGTCGGCGTGACCGTGGCGGCATCCCCGCCGCAGCCGGACGCGGCAAGCAGGAGCGGGACGATGGCAACGACGCGAACGGCGGCGAACGACATACGGGTCATCGCAGTGCTCCGGCGGAGGGGTTGGCCGCGCCGGCACGGCGGGCGAGTCCATGAGGTTTACGGCCCGCCGCTGCCCGGCGCCAGACCCGCGCTCGCTCGGGGTCCGTCCATCGGCGAGATTCGAGGGAATGTCACCCGCGCCCAACCCCACCCGCCTCGCCTCGCTCCTGCCCGGCGTCGCGCTGTGCGCGCTGGTCGCGCTGACGGCGCTCGGCATCGCGTCGGCCGAAACGCGACTATTCGGCCATCCCGTGGTGGAAGGACTGGTTGTCGCGATCCTGCTGGGGATGATCGTGCGGACGGCCTGGACCCTGCCCGAGCCACTCGACGCCGGGGTCCGCTTCGCGGCCAAGGAGGTCCTCGAGCTGGCCGTCGTGCTGCTCGGCCTCACGGCGGACCTGCCTCTCCTGCTCGCGGCGGGGCCCGTGCTGGCGCTCGGGATCGTGCTGCTCGTGGTGGTCGGACTCGCCCTCAGTTATGCGCTCGGTCGATGGTTCGGGCTGCCCTCCACCCTGGCCATCCTCGTGGCCTGCGGCAACGCGATCTGCGGCAACTCGGCCATCGCCGCCGTGGCGCCCGTGATCGGGGCCGACGCCGAGCATGTCGCGTCGGCGATCGCCTTCACCGCCATTCTCGGCGTCGGTGTCGTGATCGGGCTGCCGTTCCTCATGCATCCGCTCGAGCTGTCGTTCTACCAGTACGGCGTGCTGAGCGGCCTCACGGTCTATGCGGTGCCCCAGGTGCTCGCGGCGACCTTCCCGGTGAGCCTGCTCTCGGGTCAGGTGGGCACGCTCGTCAAGCTCGTGCGGGTGCTGATGCTCGGGCCCGTGGTGCTGTTCTTCGCGCTCCGGCAGCGCCGCGTCACGCGGCTCGAGGCACCGGTATCTCCGATCGCCGATTCCGCACCGGGCGCGTGGCACATCGGCCGGGTGACGGACTTCGTGCCCTGGTTCATCATCGGATTCCTGGTGCTCGGCGCGCTCCGCTCCGTCGGAGTGGTACCCCCGGAGCTCATCGAGCCGGCGCGCCTCGCGTCGGTGTGGCTCACGGTGATCGCCATGGCGGCGCTGGGACTCGGGTGCGACGTGCGCGCTGTCGCCCGCGCGGGCGGTCCGGTGGTGCTCACCGTCACCGGGTCGCTGTTGCTGCTCGTGTTGCTCAGCCTCGGCTTGATCCACGGCCTCGGCATTCGCTGACGCGGCTTGCAAGCGTGCGATGGCCGACGGCGCGCGGTGGGCCCGCCGCGGCATCCGGTGCGGCTAGTGCGACGCCGCGTGGTAGGAGAGCACCGGCGTCTGCACGCGGGCCACGAGCGACTCCGCCACCGACCCGAAGATGAACCGTCCCAGCCCGCTCCGGGCGTGGGTGGCCATCGCGATCAGGTCCGGCTGGTACGCTTTCACCGCCTCCTCGATGGACGACGCGGCCGCCACGTTGGCCGAGACCTCCACCCCGACCGTGAAGCCCTTGGGGCGCAGCGTGTCGGCGATCCTCTCGAGGTACGTGCGGGCCGCCGTCATCTCCGCCTCCAGTGCGATCGGATCGGTGATGGCGAGCGGCATGGGGGTGGGCGCCATGTCCATCGTGACCGGAGCGACCATGCGGAACAGCGTCACCCGCCTGGCGCCCGAGAGCAACGCTAGCGCGGGCGCGAGCACCGTCTCCGACGGCGCCGATCCGTCGAGCGGCACGAAGAGGTGCTCGAAGGCGCGGGGGGACGCCGGGGCGCGCCCGTCGGCCGGGTGCAGCAGGAGCACGGGCACGCCGCTCTGGCGCACCAGCTGGACGGCCACGGACCCCAGCGCGGCTCGAGCGATGCCGGTGCGGCCATGCGTGGAGGTCACGATCATCGTGATGCCCTGCGCGTGGGCGTACTCCGTGAGGGCCTCGCCTGCGCCCCCCTCGAGCAGCGCACAGGCGACGGGCACCGGGCCACTCCTGCGGAGGTCGGCCGCCGACCGTTCCAAGTCGGCGTGTTGCAGGGCGCGCGACTCCGCCTCGAGCGACGCGTCGATCACCGGCATGGGGGTGATGGCATCCATGACCGGCATGGCAACGAGTTCGTGCACGCGCACGATGTGCAGCGTGGCGCCCATGCGCTCGGCGACCGTCAGCGCCAAGGGGAGCGCCGACTCCGAAAAGCGGGAGCCATCGAGTGGAACAAGGACTGCGGCCATGTGTGCCTCGCGCGGTGGGGGCCTACCTGACGGTACGGCGTGGCACGCGCGGGGACAACCCGCGCATCCCCGACGGCGGGGAAGCGTTCACCTGACGACACCGGCCACCCCTCCCGCGCCGTCGACGGGTTGCACAGTCGCCATCCCGGCCGCCAATTCACCGTCCATGACACCCCTCGCCGTCCCGAACGTCTATCACGAGCCCGTGCGCTGGGGCGACGTGGACCCCGTGGCCATCGCGCGCTTCGACGCCTACACGCGGTTCATCGAGATCGGGGAGGACGAGATGTGGCGCGCCGCGAGTGCCCCCATCCACCAGCTGCAGGAGACGCACGACGTGTGGCTCCCGCGGAAGGTGATGCACGTGGACTACGAGCGCCCGAGCGTGCTCGGCGACCGGCTCACCATCGTGACGTACCTGTCGCGGCTGGGGACCACGGGGTGCACGCTCAACGTGGACGTCATGAACCGCGACGCCACGGTGCTGCACGCAGCCGCGCACCTGGTGCTCGTCTGCGTCACGCGCGACGGGTTCGCCAAGCGGCCGTTGCCCGAGGCACTGCGCGCCGTGATGGCGCCGCTGGTGATTCCGGTGGAGGAGGCGCGGCGGCGCGCCCGGTCGCGCTCGGCGTCCTAGATGTCGTTCGAGCGCACGCCCATGCTCGGCGTCGGCCGGATCGCCGCGCTCATCCGCAGGCCCGGCATCGCCGCCATCCGCTTCTGCATGCGCTGCAAGCCGTCGTAGGCGGCATACTTGAAGCTCTCGCCCAGCGTGGGGTAGTTGAACACCGACTGGATGAACAGGTCGATGGTCGCGTCGAAGTGCATGGCGCACGACACCACGTGGATCAGCTCGCTGGCCCCCTCGCCCACCACCGTGCAGCCGAGGATGCGGAGCGAATTCGGGTCGAAGAGGAGCTTGATGAAGCCTTCGAGCTCGCCGATGATCTCGCCGCGCGCGTTGACGCGAAACGAGGCCTTGCCTGTCTCGTAGTCGGTGCCGGCGCCGCGGAGCATGTCCTCCGTCTGCCCCACCATGGCCGCCTCGGGGATCGTCCACACGCAGTACGGCACGTGCTTCGCGACCTCGCGCTTGTACTGGAGGTCGAAGGCATGGCAGATGGCCACGCGCGCCTGCTCCATGCTCACGCTCGCCAGCGCCGGGAAGCCGATCACGTCGCCGGCGGCGTAGATGTTCGAGGTGCTCGTGCGGTAGAACGGGTCCACGTCCACGTAGCCGCGGGCGTTGACCGTGACCCCGGCGGCCGGAAGGTCGAGCTCGTCGGTATTGCCGCGCCGGCCGGTGCTCACCAGCACGCACTCGGCTTCGAGCATGCGTCCGCTCCGGAGCGTGACCTCGGCCATGCCGTCGTGGACGTTCACGGTGGTGACGCCGGTGTCGGAGAGGATGCTCATCTCGAGGCGGCGGGTCATGGCCGTCTGGAGCGCCTCGGAAGCGTCGGGGTCGAGCTGCTGCAGCAGGCGGGGGCGGTCGTTCACCAGGGTCACCTGGCAGCCGAGCGCCCCGAAGATGCAGGCGTACTCCGTGCCCACCACGCCCCCGCCGACGACGATCAGGCGCCTGGGAATGGCGGCCAGCCGGAGCACCGAGTCGGAGTCCACCACGATCTCGTCGTCGAACGGGAAGACCTCGGGCCGGAGCGCGCTCGACCCGGTGCAGACGAGGAAGATCTCCCCGGTGATCCGGCGGGGCTCGTGGCGATACGAGAGGACTTCGACGGCGTTCGGCCCGATGAACCGCGCATTCCCCTGCACGGTCGTGATCTTGTGGCGCTCGAGATTCTGGCGGATGCGCTCCCATTCCGCCTCGACCACCGCACGCTCGCGGAACATGAAGTCGGAGATGGTGATGTCGCCCTTCACCTGGTAGTCCACGCCGTAGAGCCCGCGCTGGCGCAGCCCAGAGAAGTAGAGGGCCGTCTCGCGCAGCGTCTTGGAGGGGATCGTGCCGGTGTTGACCGCGGCGCCACCGGGCTTGGGCGCCTTCTCGATCACGCAGACGCGCTTGCCGAAGTAGGCCGCCTGCGCAGCGCCCTTCTCGCCGGCAGGGCCGGCGCCGATGACGACGAGGTCGAAGTGGTCCGGATGTGCGAGTAGGTCGTCACTCATGCCGCTGGGCGCTCGGGGGCAGCCACCGCAGGACGCCCGCTCAGGGCCTCCTCCCGGTAGCGCAGCCACCCGGTCGCATCATCTGCGACGAGCTCGACGTCGGTGCCGAACGGCAAGGTGAGGTTCGGCTCCTCATGCCCCGCCGGAAAGTCCGTGACGACGGGCACGCCCAGATCGGCCACCAGGTCGAGCAGGAAGTTGTCGAACTCCCCCTCTTCCGAGCGGTCGAGTGTCTGCTTCCCGAAGACGATTCC
>JANLSF010000150.1:0-2404 GCA_031362285.1 Gemmatimonadota bacterium
CGCACGTCGGTGCGACCCGGCTACTTGCCCAGCTTCATACGCTGTCCCCAGATCGTGCCGCCGGTCGTCACCTTCGTCCACACGAAGGGCCAGATCGCACGCCGGCGCGCGTCCGGGCTCTCGCGCCAGAAGTCTTTCGCGAGCGCGGCCGTGTCGGCAACGCCGCCTGCCTTGCCCATCAGGGCGGTGTCGGCGCCGGTGAACATCTCCTGCCAGCGGAAGCCGTCGGTCACGATGAGCACCACGGCGGGGCCGCGTGCGCTCGCACGCTGTG
Source organism: Gemmatimonadota bacterium (assembly GCA_031362285.1). Lineage (GTDB taxonomy): Bacteria > Gemmatimonadota > Gemmatimonadetes > Gemmatimonadales > Gemmatimonadaceae > JACPPC01. The sequence goes on from JANLSF010000150.1 coordinate 275, forward strand.
CGTGGCCCGTGATGGGAAGGGCGGCGAACGCCAGAAGGACCAGCCAGCGTCTCATCGCGGCCTCCAGGTGCCCTTCGCCACCTGCGGCACGAACTTCTCGATCCCGCGCGGCGGGAAGGCCAGCGTCTTTCCCTGCTCGGCGCTCTGGTACGCCGCCATGAGCAGCTTCGCCACCTCCACGCCGTCGTCCCAGGTGAGCAGCGGCTTCTCGAGTCCGAGGAAGACCCGACAGAAGTGACGGTTCTCGTTGGTGTAGCCGTAGGCCGCGTACTCCTCCGGCACCACGGGCATCACTCCCTGCTCGGAGTTCTGCTTTTCCACGAGGTCCTCGCCGGCCTTCCCCTTCACCTCGCGGCTGAAGAAGAGCTGCAGCCCGCTGTCGAGCGAGTTCCACTTCATGGAGTACTCGGGGCCGAGCAACTCGGCCGAGAGGCGCAGCCCGGCGCCCACGAAGCTCCACGAGGTGGAGGCCTCGCCGATCACCGTGTGGCCGTCCTCGGTCTCGAACTCGATGGTGAGCGAGGCGAAGTCTTCCGAGGGCGTCCTGGCGTAATCCACCTTGGGGCCCATCTGCTTCTTGAGGAGCGCCGCGTAGGCCGGCCGCGTCCACTTGAGCGAAGCGATCTGCCCCGTCACGCGCGTGGGGCGCACGCTCGAGAGCGGCTCCCCGGGCTTGGTGAGCAGATGGCGCACCACGAGCGCGGAGTGGCACATCATGTCGTTGAGCACGCCGCCTCCCTGCATCGCCCCCTGCCAGAACCAGGGCATGTGCGGCCCCGCATGCTCCTCGGCGGCGCGCGCGAGGTAGGGGCGTCCCGTGGTGGCGGCGCCGCGTGCCCAGATCAGGTTGCGGCCGGCCTCCACGTGCGGCGCGAACAGCTGGTTCTCGAGGTACCCGGTGGGAATGCGCGCCGACTTGGCGAGCTTGTTGATCGAGATCGCCTCGGCCACGTTGCGGCCGAGCGGCTTTTCGCAGGCGATGCCGGCGAGGTCGCGGCGGTGCTCCCGCACCACGCGCACGATCGTCTCCACGTTCTCGATGCGCGCCTGGTTGGCGCCGCACAGCCAGATCGCCTCGATGGCCGGATCGGCGACCATCGCCTCGAGCGAGGTGTAGGCCGTGGCGTCGCCCACGTCGAGGTCGCGCGCGAGCTTGGCGGCGCGCGAGGCGTTCTTGTGGTTGGGGCTCCAGACACCGCGCACGTCGGCCTCGCGCACGCCGACCATGGAGCGGATGTGGAACTGCGCATTGAAGCCGGATCCGATGAAGCCAATGCCGAGGGAGCGAGCCATGCGAGACGGTGATGTGGGGTAAGGGAACGCGGGGTTGGAAAGACACGCGCCCCGCGGGGGCGGCGCCCCGGAAGAATGCACCCGGAACCTCGCGATGGCGACGGGGTTCCCGAGGGTGGAATTCCGGCCCCCTCCGGGGCGGAGTACCTTCTCGCGATGACGCCCGCCGTCGTTGCCGGCCCGACCCCCGAGGCCGCTTCGAATCCCCTCCCGATCGTCCCACGCACGATGACGCGCCGAGTTGCGCTGCTGCTCCTGAGCCTCGCCCTCCCCGCGTGGAACGCGCTCGGGGCGCAGGGCGCATCGCCCGACAGCGCGCTCAAGCTGTTCCGGGCCGCCCGGGCGGCGTACCAGCAGCGGACCCCCGACGGCTATGAACGGGCCATTGCCGCGTGGGACGAGGCCGCGGCCCTGTGGGGCGCGGCGGGGAAGACGCTCGACCAGGGCCGGGCCCTCGACTGGGGGTGCCTCGCGCGCCGCGATGCCGGGAAGCGCGACGAGGCGGTGGAGGTCTGTCGCCGGTCGCTCGCGCTGTACGAGCAGGTGGACTCGGCGTCGCAGCAGGCCACCATCCGCATCCGGCTGGGCGACCTCCATCAGGCGGGGGGACAGCACGACTCGGCGCTCGCGAACTTCCGCGCCGCCTTGCAGATCGCCCGGAAGACCGGCAGTGCCACGGTGGAGGGCACGGCGCTCACGCGGCTGGGCGTGGGCCAGTACCGCGCCGGCCGGGCCGACTCCGCGTTCGCGATCCTCACCGGCGCCGTGGCGTCCCGCCAGGCGGCGCACGACAGCGCCGGCGAAGCGGTGGCGCACGAGTGGCTCGGTTTCCTTGAA
>JANLSF010000651.1:0-8839 GCA_031362285.1 Gemmatimonadota bacterium
GCGGCGCGACCGGCGGACCCGCCGGTCACTCGCTTCCCCCAGTGCGAACCTCATGATCGAGCAGACCCTGGTCGGCGCCGCCACGGCCGCACTCGTCGCGGCCATCGCCTGGCGAGCGGGTTCCCTGTCGGCCACGGGCGCGGTGGCCGCCACCGCCACGGGAACGGCGGCGATGGCGGCGGGATGGGGGTGGGGGGCGCTGCTGATCGCCTACTTCGTGAGCACGAGCGCGCTCACGCGCGCCGGGGCGACCGTGAAAGCCGCCCGCGTCGGCGGTGTGGTCGAGAAAGGGGGCGCACGCGATGCCTGGCAGGTGACGGCCAACGGCGGCGTGTTTGCGCTCTCGGCGTTGATCGTGGCGAGCACGAGCGTCTCTCGGATCGCGCACCTCGCCGCCCTCGCCGGGGTCGGCGCGCTCGCCGCGGCCGCCTCCGACAGCTGGTCCACGGAGATCGGCACCTGGTTCGGGGGAACGCCGCGGATGATCACGTCGTGGCGCGCCGTTCCGCCGGGGACATCGGGCGGCGTCACGGCCTGGGGACTCGCGGGTGCCCTGCTCGGCGCGGTGCTCGTTGCCTCGCTGGCACTCCTGCTGCTGGGGGAACTCTCGCCGGCCGAGCCGTCCGATCGCCCTCCCCTCACGTGGGCTCCGTTCTGGGAGGGCGCCCTCGTCCTCGTGGCGGGCGGCGGCGGCGGTCTCGTGGACTCGTGGGTGGGCGCGACGGTGCAGGCGCGCCGGCACTGCCACGCCTGCCGGGCAGACAGCGAGCGCCGCGTGCACGATTGCGGCGCGGCCACGGTTCCCACCGGGGGCTGGGGCTGGATGACCAACGACGCCGTGAACGCGTGTGCCACCCTGTCCGGCGGGATCATGGTCCTCGCGCTGCACGCGCTCGGCGTGGCCGCCGGCGCGTGGCGGTGACCGCGGCGTTCGATCGCCCACGGGCGGGATGACACGCGTCGTGCACGGGGCTACACTCCGAATTCATCCGGCCCGTGTTGGGCATTCCGGTCAGACGATGCGCACGAGCGACGACGCAACCGTGATCGTGGTGGGAGGTGGCCCGGCCGGTTCGTCGGTGGCGACCGCGTTGGCGCAATCCGGCGTGGACGTGCTGGTGCTGGACCGCTCGCGCTTCCCGCGCGAGAAGCCCTGCGCCGAATACCTGAGCCCCGAAGCGTCGCGGGTCCTCGCCGCGATGGGGGCGCTCGCACGCGTCGAAGCGGCGGGCGCCGCGCACCTGCACGGCATGGTGGTGCGCTCGCCCAACGGGCGCACGTTCCACGGGTCGTTTGCCACGGCGCGCGGCTTTCGCGGCTTTCGCGACCGCGGCCTCGCGCTCCGGCGCGTGCACCTCGACGGACTCCTGCTGGATGCGGCCCGCGCCCACGGTGCCCGCGTGATCGAGGGGGCCCGGGTGAGCGCCCTCGTGACGGCGCACGGCCGAGTGACCGGCGTGGTCAGCGACGAAGACGGACGTCGGGTGGTGCGGCGTGCGGCGCTCGTGATCGGCGCCGACGGGTTGCGCTCGATCGTCGCCCGGCGCCTCGGGCTGGCCGCGCATGCCTGGTGGCCCCGGCGCGTGGCGTTCGTGGCGCACTACCGGGGCGTGGCCGACATGGGCCGCGCGGGCGAGATGCATGTCGAGCGCGACGGGTATGTGGGGCTCGCCGACGTGGGCCATGGCGAGACCAACGTGGCCGTGGTGGTGCCGGCCTCGCTGGCGCGGGATGCGAAGGGCGATGCGGCGGGCTTCTTCGAGCGATGGCTCGCGGCGCGTCCTCACCTCGAGCCGCGGTTCGCGCGGGCCGAGCGCACGGGGGCGGTGCGCGCCACCGGACCCTTCGCCAGCCGCGCCAAGCGCGCCTGGGCCGGGGGGGCGGCGCTCGTCGGAGACGCCGCCGACTTCTTCGACCCGTTCACGGGCGAAGGGATCTACGCCGCCCTGCGCGGCGGGGAGTTGCTCGCGCCGTTCGCCGCCGAGGCCGTGCGCCTGTCGGGGACGGCGCACCTTCGCGTGCTGGCCGGGTACGACGAGGCCCGCAAGCGGGAATTCGCCGCGAAGTGGCGGGTGGAACGGATCATCGGCGCCGCCGTTGGTGTCCCGGTGCTCATGAATCACGCGGCGCGCGTCCTCGGCCGTGAGCAGCACCTCGCCGACCTCCTCGTTGGCGTGGCGGGGGACGTGGTGCCCGCCAACGCCCTTTTCTCGCCACGCGTGCTCGCGCACTTCCTCCGCCCATGAGCCTCGATCCGGATGACTTCCGCGCCCTCCTCGGGCGCTTTGCCTCGGGCGTCACCGTGGTGACCACGGTGGACGCCCAGGATCACGACGTCGGCATGACGGTGAGCGCCTTCTGCTCCGTGTCGCTCGACCCGCCGCTGGTGCTGGTGTGCATCGCCAAGGACGCCACTGCCTACCGGACCTTCGAGACGACGCCGACGATGGCCATCAACGTGCTGGCCGAGTCGCAGGAGGCGTTGTCGCGGCGGTTCGCCGGCGCCGTGGCGGACCGGTTCGACGGCATCGGCTACAGGCGGGCCAAGAACGGGGCGGCGATCCTGCACGACGTGCTGGCGTGGATGGAGGGCGCGATCGATGCGCGCCACGAGGCGGGCGACCACCTCATCCTGCTGGTGCGCGTCACGCACGGCGCGGTGGCCGACCACCGGCCGCTGCTGTACTACCGCGGGGGCTATGGCCAACTCGATCACTGAAGCCGCGCGATGGCTGGTGCCGGACCGTCGCCGCGGCGTCGAGCACCTCGACGATCCGCGCGCGGTGCCCCCGGACACGGTCCTGGCGGAGCTCGCCGACGTGGCGCGTGCCAATGCCCTGTTCGGCGGCACGCGTGCGCTCGTGGCCGAGGTGCTGGAGTGCTGCGCCGGTCCCGCGCGTCCTCGCACCTTGCTCGACGTCGGCACGGGGCTCGGTGACATCCCGCGTGCAGCGCGCGTGGCCGCGGCCGCGTGCGGCGGGACGCTCGACGTGACGGGGGGGGAGCGGTCCGAGCCGGCCGCGCGCGCGGCGCGCGACGTCGCGGGCGCCGCCGCCGTGGCCGACGCCTTCCACCTGCCGTTCGCGTCGCACAGCGTCGACCTCGTCACCTGCTCGCAACTGCTGCACCACTTCGACGCCGAGCAGGGCGCGGCACTCCTGCGCGAACTCGACCGCGTGGCACGCGTGCGCGTGATCGTCAGCGAGATCCGCCGGTCGTGGGCGGCCGCCTGCGGCGTCTGGATCGCGTCGTTCCCGCTGGGGTTTCACGCGAACAGCCGTCACGACGGCGTGACGTCGGTGCTGCGCGGCTTCACGGCGCCGGAGCTCTCGGCGCTGATCGGCAGTGCCGTGCATCGCCCGGCCACCGCCCGCCGGCGCGCCGGATTTCGCGTGACCGCCCACTGGTCTCCCACTCCCGTGCCCGCATGACCGCTCCGACCGCCGGCCCCCCGCCCCGCGCGTCCCTCAAGCTCGGGCCGATGCCGACCCGGCGGGCCATGCTGACGCTCGACGACGGCCTGTGCCGCACCGACGTGGCCACGATCTTCCGGCTCGTCGCCGACGTGGAGGCCTGGCCGCGTCACCTCCCGCACTATCGCTGGGTCACGCTGCGCGACCGCACGCGCGACGGCGGTGGCGTGGTGGAGATGGCGGCCCATTGACCCTTCGGCCCGCTCAACTGGCCCACCTGGTGGAACTCGCACATGGTGGTGGATCACGACGCGCCGTCGGTGCGCTTTCGCCATATCGGTGGCATCACCACCGGCATGGACGTCGAGTGGTCGTTCAAGGCGGTCGCCGAGGGCACGCACGTGACGCTGCTGCATGTCTGGGACGGTCCACCGTGGCCGCTCATCCGGACCGTGGCCGCCGTCGCCGTGATCGGGCCGGTGTTCATCCATGGCATTGCCTCGCGCACGATGGCCGGCCTCATCGCGGCCGCCGAGCGCGCCGTCGCGCCGGAGCGCGCATGACCGCGCGCCGTCGCGTCGTCATCACGGGCATTGGCGCGGTCACCCCGATCGGGACCACGAAGGAGGGCCTCTGGGCCGGGCTGCAGGCCCGGCGCTCGGCCGTGGGCACGCTCACGCGCTTTGACCCGTCGCCGTTCCGGTCGCACAACGCCGCCGAGGTGCCCGACTTCCGCGCCAGCGACCATCTCGACGCCCGGCGCGCGAAGCGGCTCGACCGGTTCGGCCAGTTCTCCGTGGTCGCCTCGCGCATGGCCATGGCCGACTCCGGCATCAACATGGCCGCCGAAGATGGCGACCGCGTGGGTGCCTACATGGGCACCGCCCTCGCCGGGGTGGGCTACGCCGAGGAGCAACTCGGCGTGTTCCTGCGCGACGGGCTGCGCGCGGTCGATGCCACGCTCGCCCTGGCGGTGTTCGGCGGCGCCTCGAGCTGCAACATCGCCATCGAACTCGGCCTCCGCGGCCCCAACATCACCAACGCGATGAGCTGCGCCTCGGGGGCGATCGCCATCGGCGAGGCCTTCCGGCAGGTGCGCGACGGCTACGCCGACGTGATGGTGGCGGGCGGCGCCGAGGCCCCGCTCGCCCCGCTGTGCTTTGGCGCCTTCGCGCTCATCCGCGCGATGAGCATCCGCAACGACGATCCCGCGCGCGCCTCGCGCCCCTTCGACCGGGACCGCGACGGGTTCGTGATGGGCGAGGGGACCGCGGTGCTGGTGCTCGAGACCCTCGAGCGCGCCCAGGCGCGCGGCGCGCCGATCTACTGCGAGATCGCCGGGTACGGCACCACCAACGACGCCCACCACATGACCGCGCCGCGTCCCGACGGCGCGCAGGCGGCGCGCTGCATCCGCCTGGCCCTCGCCGATGCCCACATCCAACCGGGGGAGGTCGGTTACGTGAACGCCCACGGCAGCGCGACGCCGCTCAACGATCCCACGGAGACGCTGGCCCTCAAGCAGGTGCTCGGCGACCACGCCCACCGCGTCCCGGTGAGCGGGACCAAGGGCTACTACGGCCACGCCCTCGGCGCCTCGGGCGCGTTCGAGGCCGCCATCAGCGCGCTGGCGATCGAGCGACACTGGCTGCCGCCCACCGTGAACCTCGACGTCGCCGACGCCGCGTGCGACCTCGACTACATCCGGGGCGAGGGACGCGAGGCGCGCGTCGAGCATGTCCTCTCGAACTCGTTCGGGTTCGGCGGCATCAACGCGTCGCTCGTCTTCCGTCGCGTGACCTGACGGTCCGTACGCGCGCGGGGCGGAGTCGCGACCTGCCGACCCCGCCCCGCGCCGATGCCCCGCGCGTCGCCTACGGCTTGGCGCGCTTCTGCATCCGCTCACCGCGGGCTTCCTTGCGCTCGCCCCGGGCTTCCTTGCGCTCCCCGCGATTCTCCATGCGCTCGCCCTGCTTCTGCATGCGCTCGCCGCGCTTCTCCATCGCCTCGCCCTTGCGCTCCATCCGCTCGTTGCCGGAGGCCTCGCCCTTCTTCTCGAGGGCCTCGCCCCGCTTCTCGACGCGCTCGCCGCGCTCGTCGCGACGCTCGCCGCGATTCTCGAGGCGCTCGCCCCGGTTCTCCATGCGTTCGCCCCGGCGCTCCACGCGCTTGCCACGCTGCTCGAGGCCGGGGCGATCCTTGCGGACGGAGTCCTGGGCCTGGGCAGGCAGGGCGAGGGCGGCCAGTCCGGTGGCGAGGGCCAAGGCGGTGAGCGAGCGTCGCATCGTGGGCTCCTGGCGGCCGCGGCCACCATTGGGGTCAGGTGCAGGCGCGCCGGAGGGGCACGCATCGGATCCTGTGCTCGGTGAGACGATCGGGGCCGCCTCGACGTTAAAACCGTGTCGTGCGTCACCGTCCGCGTGGTGACGACGATCCGGTGGCTCGCTTGCCGCCTCCAGCGGGCGCCCCTACCTTAGCCGCGACCCATTCTCCCCAGACCACCGGAGCCATGCGCGACACCCTTCGCACCTTCGTCGCCGAGTTCATCGGCACCTTCGCCCTCGTCTTCATCGGTGGCGCGGCCATCATGGCCACGCGCGGCACCGAGGCCGGCTCGGGGCTGCTGATCGCCGCCCTCGCCCACGGCTTGATCCTGTCGCTGATGATTTCGGCGTTCATGCGCGTGTCGGCGGCGTTCAATCCCGCCGTGTCCCTCGGCCTCCTGGTGGCGCGCAAGATCAGCCCCGTCACCTTCGCGGTGCACCTCGCCGCGCAGCTGAGCGGTGCCGTGCTGGCGGCGATGGCGCTCAAGATGAACATGCCCCCCGAGGCCGTGCAGGCCACGCGCATCGGCGGCCAGCAGGTCTCGACGCTGGTGACCACCGGCCAGGCGCTGTTCCTCGAGGGGGTCGCGACCTTCATCCTCGTCACGATGGTGTTCGGCACCGCGGTCGACCCCAAGGGTCCGAAGATCGGCGGGTTCGGCATCGGCCTCGCCGTCGCCGCGGGCATCCTCGCGATCGGCGCCGAGACGGGTGGCTCGATGAACCCGGCGCGCTCGTTCGGGCCGGCCTTCGTCTCGGGCATCTACGAGGGGCACCTGATCTACTGGATCGGCCCCATGATCGGCGGCGCCCTGGCCGGTCTCCTCTACCAATACCTCTTCCTGAGCGGCGACGACGCCGCAGCCTGAGGCTCCGATGCCCCGCGTGCACCTCTCCCTCGCCGCGGGGCTCGCCCTCGCCCTCGCCGCGCCCGCCACCCAGGCGCAGGATCTCCGCACGCGCGTCGACGCCGCGGTGGCGCAGGCGAGCGAGCAGATCATCAAGCTCCGCCAGCAACTGCACCAGAATCCCGAGCTCGGCAATCGCGAGTTCGAGACCGGGAAACTCGTCGCCGCCCACCTCAAGGGGCTCGGCCTCGAGGTGCGCACCGGCGTCGCCAAGACGGGCGTCGTGGGGATCCTGCGGGGAGGAAGGCCGGGTCCGGTGGTCGCGATCCGCGCCGACATGGACGCGCTGCCGGTGACCGAGGCCCCGGGGTATCCCACCCCGAGCACGAAGCGGACCACGTACCTCGGCAAGGACGTCGGCGTGGCGCACGCCTGCGGGCACGACATCCACATGGCGGTCGTCCTCGGCACCGCGAGCGTGCTCGCCTCGATGAAGGCGCAGTTGCCGGGCACGATCGTCTTCATCTTCCAGCCGTCGGAGGAGGGACCGCCCGATGGCGAGGAGGGGGGCGCCGAGTTGATGCTGAAGGAAGGACTGTTCCGCGACACCAAACCGACGGCCGTGTTCGGACTCCACACGAGCCCCGACCTCCCCGTGGGCCAGGTGGGCTACGCGCCCGGGCCGTTCTTCGCCGCCTCCGATGGCTTCTCCATCATCGTCAAGGGGAAGCAGGCGCACGGCGCCGCCCCGCACGACGGCATCGACCCGATCGTGATCGCCTCGCAGATCGTGCTGGCGCTGCAGACCATCCGCTCGCGGAACGTGCCGCCCCTCGAGGCGAGCGTGGTGACGGTGGGCATTTTCCGCGGCGGTGAACGCAGCAACATCATTCCGGCCTCGGTGGAGATGACGGGTACGGCGCGCTCCTACTCGGCCGACGTGCGCGCCCTGCTGGAACGCCGCATCCGAGAGATCGCCGAGAACACGGCCAAGGCGCTCGGCGGCTCGGCCGAGGTGAAGTACGAACTCGGCAACCCGGCGCTCGTCAACGATTCGGCACTCACCAGGCGGATGGCGCCGACCCTCGAGCGGGTGCTCGGCAAGGCGAACGCCAAGGTCATCCAGCCGACCATGGGCGGCGAGGACTTCGCGCTGTTCGCGAACGAGGTGCCCGGGATGTTCGTTCGGCTCGGCACCACGCGCCCCGGCGGCAAGTCGGGCATCTGGCACACCCCCGATTTCCTCGCCGATGACCAGAGCGTGCCGACGGGCATGAAGGTCATGTCGAGCCTGCTCCTCGACTTCCTGTCCAAGGGCGTCATTCAGTGACCGACGGGCCGCCGGTGAGCGAGGCCCGGCGGCCTGACGCGCCCGCGCACGAGGATCGCCGGCCGGCGATCATCGTGGCCGTGCCGACGCTCCTCGCGCTCGTCGTCGCGATGCGCTTTCCGTTCACCGCGAGCCCCGGCGCCGCCGGGGCTCAACTGCTCGCGGTGATCGGCGGCCTGGCGCTGGCCATGGCCGTGGCCGTGCGGGCCTCGCGCCGCGACCCGCGGGGCTTCGTCGACGACATGCGCTGGGGCGCCGCCGCAGCCGTGCTCCTGCTCGGCGCGTGGACGGTGGCCAGCTTCGTGAGCGAGGCGCTGCGACCGGCATGCGGCGCGAGCAAGGGGATCGGCCCGTTGCTCGTGCTCGCCCTGCCGGTGCTGCTGCTGCAGGGCGCGCTCGGCGCGTGGGTGGGACGCGTGGCGGCACGCGCATCCAGGGCGGCCATCGCCGTGGTGGCGCTCGAACTCGCGATGCTCCTCGCGTTGGCGCTCCGGTTCTACCTCGCGCCGCAATGGCGGATCGTCAGCCATCCGTTCGTCGTGCTCTCCACGGAGCAGTTGTGGGGTTCGGGAGCGCCCGAGGGTGCCGAGACGCTGCGGGCGGCCACCCTCTGCTTCGCGCTCGCGCTCGCGGCCTTCGGCGTGGCGCTCTTTCCGGCGCGCACCGAAGGGCGTCCGCGACACCCGCGCCGCGCCTGGTACCTGGGCGCGACGCTGCTGGCGACCGGCATCGTCATCGACGGCGTGGCCCGGCGCGCGCTGCTGCCGACGCGCGCCGAGCGCGATGCGGCGTACGCGTACGTGAAGGCGCGCGGCGTGCTCGTGCTGCATGCCGACCCGCTGGCCGTGCGTCCCGACGAGGTGGATGCCCTGCTCGCCGAGGGCACCTTGTGGCTGGACCGTATCGCGGTGCGCCTCGGCCAGC
>JANLSF010000655.1:0-1568 GCA_031362285.1 Gemmatimonadota bacterium
GCCGTCCCGGATGAGGCGCGCGGCGACTGCATTCGCGGTCGCCTCGATCTCCCCGTAGCTCCGCACCGCTCCGTCACACATCATGGCGGACGCAGTCGGCGTCGCATCCGCCCAGTGTTCGAGGAGCGCGTGCATCGTCCGCGCCCCGGCGGGTGCGACCCCGCCGTCGCTCCAGGTCGCGAGCTGCGGGCGCTCGACCGGCGTGACGAACGGCAAGCTGGCGAGGCGATCCGTCGGCGCCGCGAGTGCCGCATCAAGCAACGCCTCCAGCTGTCCTGCCATGCGCGCGATGCTGGCCGGCTCGAACAGGTCGCGCCGGTACTCGAGGACGCACCGCAACCCGTCGGGCACGTCCGTGAGCGCGATGGCAAGGTCGAACTTGGCCACACCGTAGTCCACGCCGAGCGGTTCGAGCATGACATCGCCCAGCCACCGGATGGGCGCCGAGCCATCCTGTACCGCGAATGTCACCGTGAACAGGCCCCCCTCCCTGGTCCCCCGCAGGTCGCGGGCGATGCGCTCGTAGGGCACGTCCTCGTGGGCGAAGGCGCGCGCGCTCGCCACGTGCGCCGCATCCACCAGCGACGCAAACGTGGCGTCCTCGCCGAGGAGCACGCGGAACGGCAGCATGTTGATGAAGTGCCCGATGAGCGCCTCGCGCCCCACCTCTCCGCGCCCCGCCGAAGGAACGCCGATGACGAAGTCCTCCTGCATGCTGTACCGGTAGAGCAGGGCCTGCACCGATGCGAGCAACACCGCGAAGGGCGTCACCGCACGCGCGCGCGCCGCCGCGCGCACGCGGTCGCGCAAGCCGCGCGGCAGCGTGATCGCATGCCGGCCGCCCGGTCCTTCGGCCCTCGCGCCGCGCGCGTGGTCGAGCGGCAGTTCGATATCCGTCGGCGCCCCCGCCAGCGTTTCGCGCCAGAAGGCCAGCGAGTCGGCATCCGCGCCCACCTGCGCGCGCGCGACCTCTGCGGCGACGACCTCCTCGAACGCACGCGTCACCGGAGCGAGCGACACCGCTCGGCCCGCGCGCGCATCAGCGTACGCCCCCGCCAGTTCGCCCAGCAGGATGCCGATGGAGGCGCCATCGAATACCAGATGGTGCGCGACGATCAGCAACACGGACTCGGCGCCACCCCAGCGCAGCACCGCCACGCGCACCGGACGGCCCACGCCGAGCTCGAAGCGGCGCGCGACCACCGCGCGCATCGCCTCACGCACCGCCTCGGGCACGTCGTCGTTGCTCGCTGCCGTCGCCGCCACCTGGATCACCTCGACGGCCAGCGGCGCGGGCGGCACCGGACGTTGGCGCGCCTGTCCCTCGAAGTCACGGAACGCCATGCGCAGCGCCGACTGGCGCGCGACGAGGGCCGCCAGCGCCAGTGCGAGCGCACCGACATCGAGATCGCCACGGAGGCGCCGTGCCACCGGCACGTGGTACGCCGCGCTCTCGGGATTGAGCAGCGCATGCACCCAGAGAAGTTCCTGCGCGCTCGACAACGGGTACCATCCATCGCCGGTCGCGCTCCCGGCGGCGACCGCGAGGGGCGCCTCCGCGGCGGCGG
>JANLSF010000020.1:0-3875 GCA_031362285.1 Gemmatimonadota bacterium
TGGGATTCGTTCCCGCGATCCTCGCTCCCATCAACGACTTAGGCCCGATCCGAAGCCCTCAAATCACCAACTCCACTCAAAGTCTGAGTATCAGGTACAAGACAGGTACAGCGCAATCGCGCACCTCACTCCTTGAACGCCGGCAGGAGCTCGAACCTTACGAGCCTCCGGCGTCGTGGGCTCTGCCGGCATGCCCCACGAATCGAAAGGACCTACGTCTGATTCGACGCGTGCCGTGCGGCGGGCGAGGCAGCGTCACGCATCGGTCATCCGCGTGGAGCCTCCGCGCTACGGGCCAGCGTAGAACGAACGCGCCACAATGTGCCGCGCACCTCTCGCGACAGGATGGCACAAGTCAGTCGCGCGCGCAGAGGGCGTCACGAGGCACTTCAGCCTGGCGCCTCGGGTCGAGCGGCGCGATGATCGAGCGTCGACGGACGTTGCATCGGTACCGAACTGCGTGAATACTCACCTCGTCTCGCTACTCCAAGAGGAGTGCCACGCTCGTATGCGATCCGTTGCCGTTACTCACGCCGTGCTCGCCACCGTCGCCATCACTGTGGCCGCCTGCGGAGGGGGCGAGCGTTCAACGGCCAATCCTGAGGGAGAGTCCATGACTGCACGGCTCATATTCAAGGACGCGACGGGCCGGGAGCTGACGACCGATGACATCAAAGATCTCAAAGGCGCCTCGGGCAGCATGGGCTGGGAGGTCATCGGCGCGGAGGCTATTCCGCCAGAAGCGGAACGCCTGCACGCCGAGGCTCGAGAGGCCGGAGGGCGCGGCGACTATTCCCGCGCGTTGGTGCTGCTGGAGCAGGCGCATCGCCTTGCCCCGGACTGGCCCTATCCGATCTACGACAGCGCGTTCACCTACCTGCTTCAGAACAACGTGACGAAGGCGGAGGAGTACTACGCGCAGGTCGATCGCATGGCGCCGCGCGGCTACTTTACCGCCAAGACATCTCTCGATTGCCTCCGGCGCGAGCGCGCCGGTGCAGTGCCTGCAGGTTTCTGCAAGGCGTTCGCGTTATTGGAGCTGAGTGATGACAACGCCAACAAGAGAGCCCTGCTCGAAGGCATCGTCGAGAAGTATCCGACGTTCCCCCCAGCATGGTGGAGGTTGAGCGGCCTGCTCGACGATGCCGATGCACGTCTCCGCGCGATCGCGCGAGGTTTGGCGCATGATCCCGACCCCGAGACGAAGGGCATGTTGCTCATCAACCGAGCGCTCGTCCTTCATGGTCGCGGCGACCGTGACGGAGCAGTGAGCCTTCTCGGCGAGCTTGCCCTCGATCCACAGTCGACGCTGGGCACCGAGATGCTCGCCAAGAATCTGCTGGCGAATGTCGTGCGCTAGATCTGGACCTGAAGAACGACATCAGACGCGTTTCAGCTGACGCCTACCTCGTGGGCACGAGGCGCGTCAGCTCCTCCAACCAAGGACATCATGCGCGGCCTGCTGCGCGCCCTTCACCAGTGGGCGTCCGAGGACGTGGCGCCGCCGCCGAACCAGTACCCGCGCTTGCGAGATGGGACGCTCGTCGCACTTCGGCAGCTTAAGTTCCCAACGCTCCCAGGTGTGGCCGACCCGCGCACTATCGTCGGACCGGGGCGGCTGAACGGCGGCAGCTTCGTTCCACTGCCGTTCCTCGTTCCACAGGTTGACGGCGATGGCAACGAGCTGGCCGGCGTCCGCGACCCAGAGCTCGCGGTCCCGCTGGCGACGTTCACCGGCTGGAACTTCCGCGCCGCCCGCATCGGCAACCCTGAGGACATTTATCAAATCCTCGGTTCCTACATCGCCTTTCCGCGCACGCGAGCGGATGGCCGTGAACGACGAGACCCGCGGCGGTCCATCGCGGAGCGTTACCGCAGCGTCGATGACTACATGACCCGCATCACGAAGGGCACCGACGACCTGATTCGCCGGCGGTTCCTCTTGGCCGAGGACCGCGAACCGGTGTTGGCGCGGGCGAAGGCCCACTGGGAGTTTGCGGTGACGCCGCACTGACGAGCCAAGCTCCTGCCAACGAGGTCTAGAGCACCGTCAGACGGTAACCGATAGCTCGGCCAGCCCCCGCAGCGGTAGCAGCGTGCGCCAGCGCAGCGACTCCGCGGGCTGCGTCAGACGCAGGCCTGGAAAGCGCGTGAACAGCGTCGTCAGGGCGACCTGCGCTTCCATGCGGACCAGGCTCGCGCCCAGACAGAAGTGAAGGCCCTGGCCGAACGCCACGTGTGGGTTGGGATCACGCGCGAGGTCGAGCGCGTCGGGCTGCTCGAACACCGACTCGTCGCGGTTGGCCGAGCCCAGCACCGCGACCACCCACGCGCCACGCGGGATGGTGACCGACCCGAGGGTAACGTCTTCGCGCGCGATGCGGGGAGTCGCCATCTCTGCCGGGCTCGTGTAGCGCAGCAATTCTTCGATGGCGGGGTCGACCAGGCCCGGCTCGCTCACGAACCGCGCGCGCTGGTCCGGGTGCTGCAGCAGCGCGAGTGCCGCGCTGCCGATCAGGTGCGTCGTGGTCTCGTAGCCAGCCACAAGCAGCAAGACGGCGATGCCGAAAAGCTCGTCTTCGTCAAGGCGGTCGCCCCCGTCTTCGGCCTGCAAGAGCGTCCGCCGACACCCAGTGAGATCGATCGCGCCGTTGACCGGCGGTGCGGCCACTGAGCCGAGCCAGCGCATGCAAGCCACGTTACATAGACGAGATCCGGGCGTACCGGACACTCGGCGGTACGTATACTAGGCGCCAGTGTCGGTCGGAGGCCGCATTGATTGTTCGATTTCTCGATTGCGTAACCGATGGCGCGGCCCGTTCGCTGCTGCGCAACGGCGCCGCGCTGCACCTCACGCCGAAGTCGTTCGACGTGCTGTGGCTGCTCGTGTCGGAACGTCCGCGCGTGGTCGGCAAGGCCGAGATTCTCGACCGCGTGTGGCCCGGCACCTTCGTCACTGACGCCAGCCTAACCAGAACGATTCACGAGATCCGCGAGGCGTTGGGCGACGACGTGGGGCCTGCGGCGATACGGACCGTGCACGGCCGGGGCTACGCATTCAGGGCTGAAGCTGGGCACGTCGAGCCCAAGCCGGCCACCGTCTCCCCAATGGAGCCAGTGCGAGCGTGGCTCCTCGTTGGCACACGCGCCATCGCCTTGCGGGACGGCGAGGCCACCATTGGCCGTGACCCGACAGTGGCCGCGCCGCTGGAAGCGCTGTTGGCGTCGTGGCATCACGCGCGGGTGCACGTCGCCGGCGCTCTCGTGACCATCGAGGACCTTGGCTCGAAGAACGGCACCGAAGTGCGAGGGCAGCGCGTGGCCACTGTGACGAGGCTTCAGGATGGCGACGACATCCTGATTGGGGCAACGCGGATCGTATTCCGTCTGGGCGAAAAAGTGCACGCGACCGCGACCGATGTCCTGCGCTGAGCGGCTGACCGCGCCAAGAATTATGCTTGCGCCTCGCCGCGAAGAGTGCCCTACAATCGGCCGGCGCGTCTAATGAACCTCGGCCCTGGAACCAAGCTCGGGCACTATCGCATCGTGTCGCTCCTTGGCCGGGGCGGCATGGGGGAGGTCGACGCCGCAGACGATGACCGACTGGGTCGTCGAGTCGCCATCAAGCTGGTGCCCGAGCGGCTATCACGTGACCCCGAGGCGCTCGAGCGCTTCCGCCGAGAGGCGCGCCTCGCCGCCACGATTAACCACCCGCACGTGGTCACCGTGCATGCGATCGAGGAAGCAGCCGGCACGCACTTCCTGACGATGGAGCTGGTCGACGGCTCGATGTTGTCCGATCTCGTGCGGCCGGGCGGCGTGCCGATCGCGCGCCTGCTCGAGATCGGTGCTGACGTTGCGGATGCGGTCGCAGC
>JANLSF010000670.1:0-10288 GCA_031362285.1 Gemmatimonadota bacterium
CTGCTGGCGCGCATCCAGGCGCAGCTGCGCGCGCGGGCCGAGATCCGCGGGGCCCGCGAGGCGGTTCGGACCCGTGACGCCGACCTTGTGCGCGCGCGCGAGGAGGCGGAGACTCGGCGGACCATGGTGGACATCCTCCACGAGGTCACCGACGAGCTCTCCCCCGAGGAGATCTACCACGTGGTGGCGCGCCGGGTCGCCCGGGCGCTCAACACGTCGCACTGCTCGGTCGTGCTCGCCCGTCCCGCCGACAAGTTCGGCATCGTCGCCACCGCGTTCGAGGATCCGTCGGTCATCAACTACCGGATCCAGCTCGAACTCTACCCCGAGATCCGCACCGCCCTCGCGACGCAGGCCCCGGTGCTGGTCGAGGACCTCAACGTCTCGCCGCTGTATGCCGAGATCCGCGAGAAGTGGGCGAAGCAGGGCACGGTGGTCCGGATCCGCTCGGTGATCGCCCTCCCCTTCTCGCTCGACAGCGCGCAGGTCGGCGTCTTCTTCCTCCGTCGCACGGCCGAAGAGCCGCCGTTCGACACGGAGGACGTGGAGTTTGCCTCGACGGTGATTCGCGCCGCCGTCAGCGCCATCCACCGCGCCCGCATGATCGAGACCACCAAGGCGGACAATGCGCGGCTCGAGGTGCTCGCCCGCACGGATCCCCTCACCCAGCTGCTCAACCGTCGCGTGCTGGTGGAGCGCCTGGTGCAGGAGGTCGAGCGGGCGCGGCGCTACCAGTCCCAGATCGCGCTGCTCATGATCGACCTCGACCACTTCAAGCGCGTCAACGACCAGTACGGCCACCTCGTGGGCGACGACGTGCTGCGCGACGTGGCGACCATCCTCCGCAATGCCGTGCGCACGGTCGACGTCGTGGCCCGCTACGGCGGCGAGGAGTTCGTGGTGGTGCTGCCGGAAACGGCCGCCGCGGGCGCCGTGGCCTTCGCCGAGCGCCTGCGCGAGAAGATCGAGGCCCAGGACTTCAACGCGCACCCGCACGGCACGTTTCACATCACCAGCAGCATCGGGATGGCCAGCTATCCCGGACAGCAGATCGAGAGTGGCGAGGACCTCCTCGCCCGGGCCGACGAGGCGCTCTATCGCGCCAAGGCCGACGGACGCAATCGCGTCCGCACCTGACCCCTCCCTGACGCGACCATGGCGAACAAGTGCCCCAGCTGCGGAACCCAGTACGCCGACGATGCGAAGTTCTGCACGCGTGACGGCACGCGCCTCGTGCCGCAGGCGCAGGCGGCGCCCCTCGGCGGCGCACCCCGGGGCACCACCGCGCCCGCCCGCACCGGCGCCCCCGGGGCGCCCGCCGCGCAGAACTTCGGCGCCCTCGCCGGTCGCGTGCTCGACAACCACTACAAGGTGGAGAAGAAGGTCGGCGAAGGGGGCATGTCGTTCGTCTACCTCGCCTCCGACGTCAGCGACGCGAGCCGGCGGTACGCCATCAAGGTGCTGTCGCCCTCGCTCTCGCAGGACCAGAACGCGATGGCCCGCCTGCGCCGCGAGGCCGGCCTCGCCATCCGCCTCGAGCACCCGAACGTCTGCCACATCATCCGCCTCGGCGAGACGGAGGACGGCATGGTGTACGTCGTCATGCCGTTCGTGGAGGGCGACATCCTCGCCGACCGCCGCCACAAGGCCGGGCAGCTGCCGCTGCCGCTCGTGGTGCAGTGGGTCGGGGAGATCGGGGCGGGGCTGCAGGTGGCGCACGACCTCAAGATCATCCACCGGGACCTCAAGCCCGAGAACATCATGATCTCGAAGGGCTCGGACGGGGTGGATCATGCCGTCGTCATGGACTTCGGCCTCGCCAAGGAGCGCAAGGCCGGGGGCGAACTCGAGAAGCTCACGGCCACCGGCATCATCCTCGGCACGCCGGAGTTCATGAGCCCCGAGCAGCTGCGCGGCAAGGTGCTCGATGCGCGCACCGACATCTACTCGCTCGCCCTCATGACCTTCGAGATGCTCACGGGCAAGCTGCCGTTCGCCGGTCGCACGCAGCAGGAGATGATGATCGCCCGACTGCGCAACGAGCCGATCCCGCTCCGCACGATGCGCCCCGAGCTCAACTTCCCGCCGACCGTCGAGAAGGTGTTGCTCAAGGGGATGGCGCGCACCCCCGAGGAGCGCTACGCCACCGCGCCCGAGTTCGCCTCGGCGCTCGCGGCCGCGGCCAACCCCGATGGCGATGACCGCGGCGGAGGCAGCGTGCTCGGCCGCCTCTTCGGCCGCTGACGCGCGGCGGCGAGGTGAACGTGCGCGTGGCCGGCGGACGTGCCGAGGGGTCGTCCATGCGGCTGCTGGTCGCGGTGGCCGCCTCCGGCGTGATCGGCGTGGGCTCGCTCGCGGCGCGCCCCATGGCGCGCGTGATGCAGGCCGCGCAGGACGGTGCCGCCGCACCGGCGCTGCCGATGCCCAACCCGGCGCCGGCGTTCGGCGGGCGCCTGCTGGCCCCGGCGGGCTTCACGATCGCCGAGTTCGCGAAGGTCTCGGGCGCGCGGTTCATGGCCCAGGGACCGGACGGCAGCGTGTACGTGAGCGTGCCCGGACGCGGGCTCGTGATGCGCGTGGCCGCCCCCGCCGCCGACGGCCGTCCAGCGCGCGTGGAGCGGGTGCTCGAGGGACAGAGCCTGCCGCACGGGCTCGCGTTCCATGGCGGCTGGCTCTACGTGGCCAACACCGATGCCGTCGTCCGCGTGAAACTCGACGCGCGCGGCCTGCCCGCGGGCGCGAGCGAGGCGACGGGCGCGAGCTATGACGCAGCCGGCGGCCACTTCACGCGGACCGTGGTCTTCGGGCCCGACAGCGCGATGTACGTGACCGTGGGCTCGTCGTGCAACCTGTGCGTCGAGAAGGACTCGACGCGCGCGACGGTGATGCGGTTCGACGCGACCGGCAACAAGGGTCGCGTGTTCGCCCGTGGGCTCCGCAACGCCGTCGGACTCGCCGTGCAGCCGGTGTCGGGGGCGCTGTGGGTCACGCAGCACGAGCGCGACAACCTCGCGCCGAACCACGAAGACCTCCCGCCCGATGAGGTCAACATCCTCCGGGACGGTGGGGACTTCGGCTGGCCGTATTGCTGGGGGCAGCGGGTGCCGAGCCCGGAGTTCAACGACCGGGCCCGCTGCGCGGCGACAGTTCCGCCGGCACTGCCGCTGCAGGCGCACTCGGCGCCGCTCGGCCTGGCCTTCCTCGCGCGGGCAACGCAGTTCCCGGTCGAGTACCGCGGCGACGCGCTGGTGGCGTTCCATGGCTCGTGGAACCGGCGCACGCCGACCGGCGCGAAGATCGTGCGGCTCCGCCTCGTGAACGGGAAGCCCGTGAGCTACGAGGACTTCATCACGGGGTGGCAGGATGCCAATGGGCAGCGGTGGGGGCGGCCCGTGGACGTGCTCGTGCTCGCCGACGGCTCGGTGCTGGTCTCCGATGATGACGCGGGCATGATCTACCGGGTGACACACTGAGCGACGTGGCCCGCAGGTCGCGATCGCCCCGCCCGGCGACGCACCATCGCGCGCGGCGGATCGCCGTCGTGGCGGCGTGCGTGGGTGTCGGCGCCCTCGGCCCGGTGGCGACGCATGGCCAGGCGTTCGCGCCCACCGCCGCCTCGGTGGAGCGCCCGCTGCCGGGCATCGACGTGCTCGACTACGCGATCAGGCTGTCGGTTGCACCGCCATCGATGCAGGTCAGGGGCTCCGAGGTCATCACCTTCGTGCGGCAACGGAAGGTGGTGCAGCTGCGCTTGGATGCGGTGGGGCTCTCCGTCAGCCGCGTGCTGGTGGGGTCGGTGCCGGTGGCGGTGCAGTCACTCGACTCCGCCGTCATCGTGCCGCTCGATCGCGCCGTGGGCGACACCGTGGCCGTCACCGTGGACTGGCGCGCAAGCCCGGCCGACGGGCTCATCATCCGCGACGATGCGAACGGCTGGACCGCCTTCGGTGACAACTTCCCGAATCGGGCCCGCCTCTGGTTCCCCTCGGTGGATCATCCATCGGACAAGGCGACCGTCACGTGGACGGTGCGCGCGCCCGAGGGCTATCGCGTGATCGCCAACGGGGTGGCCGGCGCGGTGGACACCGTCCGTGGCACGCCGCCCATCGCGACGTGGCGTTTCCGGCAGGCGCAGCCGATCCCCACCTACCTGATGGTCATCGGCGTCGGCAAGCTCGTCGAGATCTCGCTGGGCGCGACAGCGTGCGGGGCCAGTGCCACCGGGGGGTGCGTGCCCCAGAGCGTGATCGTGGCCCCGGCGGTCCGCGGCGTCATGCCGGGCACCTTTTCGCAGGCCGACGAGATCGTGCGCTTCTTCGCCACGCTGCTCGGCCCCTACCCCTACGACCGCCTGGTGCACGTGCAGAGCCGCACCCGCTTTGGCGGGATGGAAAACGCCGGCGCGATCTTCTACGCCTGGGAGATCTTCGGGAATGGCAAGCCGTTTCCACCGAGCCTCATCGCGCACGAAACGGCCCACCAGTGGTTTGGCGACAACGTGACCGAACGGGCCTGGGCCCACGCCTGGCTGTCGGAGGGATTTGCGACCTACCTCGCGGCCATGTACGCCGAGCATGTGGGGGGCGACAGCGCCCTTCGCGCCGGCGTGGCCGGGATGCGACGGTCGGTGATGGCCAGCGCCGCCAGTCGTGAGCGTCCCGTGATCGACACGGCGCAGACGGTGCTCCTCAAGCTCCTGAACACCAACAGCTACGAGAAGGGCGGCCACGTGCTGCACATGCTGCGACGCGAGGTGGGCGACAGCGCCTTCGTGCGCGGCATGCGACGCTACCAGCTGGAACACCGGCACGGCAATGCGATGACCTCGGACTTCCGGCGCGCGGTGGAGGGCGAGAGCCAGCGCGACCTGGGCTGGTTCTTCGACCAGTGGTTGCGTCGTCCGGGGTGGGCGGAGCTCGACGTGTCGTGGCGCATGGCGGGACCGGCGCTCGAGGTGACCGTGGCCCAAGGGGGGGTATTCGGTGCGTACCGGCTCGCGCTGCCCGTGTCGCTCACCCTGGCCGACGGCACCGAGCAACTGCGCGTGCTCGAGGTCGGGGCGACGGCCCGCTCCGTGATCACGGTGACGTTGCCGAGTGGCGCCACGGTGCGCGCCCTGCGCCCTGATCCGCGCGGGGACCTCCTCGCGGCCACGACCGTCACGGGGCCGACGCCTCGATGAGTCCCGGTCGGCGGCGTGACGTCGGGACCACCGTGGGCCCTGGCGCACGGGCCGGCGTGATCGCTTTGGCTGTCCTGGCGTGGAGCGTGCCCGCGACGGCGCAAGAGCGGCGCGCCCGCGGCGAACGCGACCAGGCGGAGCTGATGCTCGAGCGCGGCGCGCTGGTGAGCGCCGAGTCGGTGTACTACACCGCGGTGCGCACGCGCCCGCGCGATCCGGCGGCGCGGTTCAACCTCGGGCATCACCTGCTCAACCGCGGCGCCGGGAAGGTGGCCGCGGCCCTGCTCGAGGAGGCGAAATTCTTCGGCGGGAGTGCGGCCGAGATCTCCGCCGACCTGCTCGCGGCCTACGAGCGCGCCGGGATGTGGCGGGCCATTGCCGGCTATGCGGGAACGGCGCTCGCCCCGGGCGACAAGGCGCGTGCGGAGTACCTCATGACGCACGCGCCTGCCGTGCTCGGCGCCGACTCCGCGGTGCTGGTGATCGCGCCGGGTGACCTCACGACGCTCGGGAGCGTGGCGCTGGTGATCGGCGGCGATACCGTGCGCGCGGCCATCGATCCCACGGTGCGCGGCGTGGTGCTCGATGGCGAGTCGGCGCGGCGGCGCGGCGTGCGCCTGTTCTCCCGCGACGCGGGGGCGCTGCGCGTGGGGGTGGTGGACTCGCTGCGCCTCGGCACGCTGACCCTGGCCAACGTGCCGGTGCGCATCGCGACCGGCGACAGCGCCACGGCCCGGGTGGGGCTCGACTGGCTCGGCGACCTCACGCCGACCTTCGACCTGCCGAATCGCATGCTGATGGTGCGGCGCGCGAGCGTGGATGCCCGGACCGTGCGCGGCGCGCGCGTGCCGATCGTCTACACGGTGGACGGCTGGGGGGTGGTGCTCGACGGCTTTGCCCCGCTCTCCACCGAGGCGGCGCGTGCCATGCTTGGCGACCGCCGGTGGACGCTACTCACGGCCAAGGGCGAGATCGCGGTGCACGCGGCGCGCTGAGGTCGCACCGCGTGCGCCGGCTGCGCGCGCGGCCTACGGCTTCCGCCGGACGTACAGCAGGTTGTACGCCACTTGCCACGTCTTGCCGCCGTCGCTGCTCGCCTCGGAGAACTGCCGCACGCTGTCGGCGCCGAGGTGAAAGAGGGTCAGGCGCGTCGGAACCCGCCCGAGCTGTCCGTTGGGCGCGGGGGTGGTGCCCTCGAGCACCATGTCCTTGCCCACGAGACCGCCCACGTAGTCGTGCTGCCCGGCGCCGTTGTCCACCCACGTCTGCCGCCACTTGCCCAGGCTGCGGTCAAACAGGTTGAAGCTCTGCCCCGTGGAGCCGCCCTGGCCCTCCCAGTGCTCCTGCACGACGCAGCCGTTCTCCTCGAGGGTGATCCGGTTGCGGCTCGACGGCGTGCCCGGGGGCGACGCGACGGGACGCACGTCCCAATCGCCGACCCAGAAGTCGAATTCGCGAAAGCGCGGGTCGTGGCGGCACGGCTGCACGATCGCGTCGAAGGTGTCGAGCGCCCCCTGCCACTGGGGATGCGCCTTGAGCGAGGCGAAGTGCGCGTTGCCACCGAGGACCGACGCGGTCAGGTAGAGCCCTCCGGCCGCGGCGCGCCGGAGCTCACCGATCGCGGCGTCGCCCTTCCGCTGCTCGGCCAGCGACTCGGCAAGACGAAACGCCGCCTGTGCGGCGGGTACCCCGAGCTTCTCGCCAGCGCGCAGGTGCGACTCCCCCTCGGCGGCGCGCCCGATCTCGGTGAGCGCCACCCCCACGCGGAAGCGGGCGAGCGGGTGCGTGGGGAACTGCTTGGCGAGCGCGGCATACGCCTCGTGCGCCTGCTTCCAGTCGCTGGCGGCGAACAGGGTGGCCGCGCGCTGGAGCTCCGCCGCGCTCGGCGATCCGCCGCCGGCCTGGGCGGTGACACTTTGGGCGGCCACCGCGTGTAGTACGAGGGCGACGATCAGCGAGGCACGACGCATGCAGTCTCCGGGCAGGTGATGGTCATGCAAGAAAGGCACGCGAACGCGGACCGGCTTCCACGCCATTGCTCGCCGGACACGGCGGCGCGCGACTGCGACGTCGTGGACTTCACGAGCGGCGTCGTCTCGATCGGGCGCTTCCGCTGCGACGTGCGCCATCCGTCGTTCGGGAACACGGGCCCCATCCGCGACGCCGTCGTCGTGTTCCCGCGGACCAGCGTGTGGATTCGCCATGAGGGAGGTCGCCCCTTCGTCGCCGACCCCAACGTGGTGACGATCTACAACCGGGGCCAGCGCTACGAGCGGCGGCCGATCTCGCCCACCGGGGACCACTGCGACTGGTTCGCGGTCTCCGACGCGGCGGCGCGGGAGATCATCGCCGGCATCGCGCCGGAGCGTGCGGAGGCACCCGAGCGCCCCTTTGCGTTCGAGCGCGCGAGCGCCCCGGCCGCGCTGTACGCGCGGCAGCGGGCGTTGCTCCGGCGCACCCTGGCCGGCCACGCCTCGGCGCTCGAGGTCGAGGAGGAGTCGCTGGCCATCGTGGACGCCGTGCTGCGCCTGGCGCATGCGGCCCGTCCGGCGGGGTCGTCGGCCACGGCGTCGCCCCGCCGGCGAGATCTCGCCGAGGCCACGCGCGCCGAACTGGCGCGGACCGCCCTCGAGAACCGCTCCGTGGCCGAGCTCGCCCGCACACTGGGCGCGTCGCCGTTTCACCTGTGCCGCGTGTTCCGCGAGCAGACGGGGCAGACCATGCACCGCTATCGCGTGGGGCTGCGCGTGCGGGCCGCGATCGAGCGGCTCGAGGCGCCGGTCCGGGGAGCCCGCGCAAGCCTGTCGACGGTCGCGCATGCGGCCGGGTTCGCCAGCCACGCCCACTTCGTCCGCATCTGCCACCGCGAACTCGGACTGACTCCGGCCCGCCTGCGCGCGCAGCTCGGCTAGCGGTCCGCGTCGCGCGGGGCGCCCGCTCACCGCCCCATCGCGACCAGCTCGACTTCCACGCACCGGTCCTGCACCACGAGGATCCCCGCGCGGGCCAATCGCTCCGCGGCGGCGTCGTTGCGAATGCCGCGCTGGAACCAGGCGGCGCGGGGCTTCGCGGCGATGATGTCGTCGAGATGTTCCTCGATGTCGTCCGGCCGTCGGAAGACGTCCACGAGGTCGATCGGACCCGGCGCGTCGGCCACGTGCAAGACGACCGGCTCACCCAGGATGGTGGTGACGTGGGGGTAGTACACCGGCACCGGGATGATCGTGATCCCGGCGCGCTGCGCGTACGCCGGCACGGTGTGCGCGGGCTGGTCCCCGTCCGGGCGGATGCCGAGCACGGCCATGCGGCGGACCGAGCCGAGCAAGGTGCGGATGGCGCCGGTGTCGGTCAGGATCCGGGAGCGCCAGACATCAGATTCGTGAGGTTCTGTCAACGTACCGTTCCAGTAGTTGGGCCAGCACCGCGGGCGGCCGCGACCCGGTAACTTTCTCAGGCTGTACCACGACTTCCCACACCCAAGACTTCCATGCGCATGCTCGTGCTCGGCGCCGGCCTTCAAGGCTCCGCCTGCACCTTCGACCTGCTCCGCCATCCCGACGTGACCGACGTGGTCCTGGCCGACAAGGCCATCGGCCAACTGCCCGCCTTCCTCACGCCGTTCATCGGGAATCGCCTCAAGACGATCACCCTCGACGTCCGCGATCACGCCGCCGTGGTGGCCGCCATGACCGGCTGCGCCGCCGTGATGTCGGCCATCCCGTACTACTTCAATCTCGACATGGCGCGCGCCGCCGTCGAGGCGGGGGTCCACTTCAGCGACCTCGGTGGCAACACCGAAATCGTCTTCCAGCAGAAGAAGCTGCACGAGGAGGCGAAGCGAAAGGGCGTGTCGGTGATCCCCGACTGCGGTGTCGCACCGGGGATGGTGAACATCCTCGCGCAGCAGGGCATCGAGGCAATGGACACGGTCGACGCCGTGCGCATCTTCGTGGGCGGGCTGCCGCAGACCCCCGAACCGCCGCTCAACTACCAGATCGTCTACTCGCTCGAAGGGGTGCTCGACTACTACACCACCCTCTCGTGGGTGCTGCGCGGTGGCAAGCGCACGCAGGTCACGGCGCTCTCCGAGAAGGTGATGGTGGACTTCGCCTCGCCCCTCGGTTCGCTCGAGGCGTTCCACACCGCCGGTGGCCTGTCCACCATGGCCTTCCGGTACGAGGACAAGATCCCCGTCATGGAGTACAAGACGCTCCGCTATCCGGGACACGCGGAGTTGATGGACGCGATCCGCGCGCTCGGCCTGCTCGATCTCGACCCGGTGACGACCAAGGATGGCACCAAGGTCGCTCCGCGCGATGTCTTCGTGGCCACCGTCGGCCCGCGCCTCACGAAGCCCAAGTCCCCCGATCTCGTGGCGCTCCGCGTGGTGGTGGAAGGGAAGAAGAACGGCGTGAAGTCCACGTGGGCGCGCGAACTGATCGACAAGTTCGACGCCAAGCATGGCGTGAGCGCGATGATGCGCTGCACGGGCTATTCGCTGGCCATCACCGGGCTCTTCCAGGCCACGGGCCGCGTGCTGCAGCTCGGCGTGCAGACCCCCGATGAGGCGATGCCCCCGGAGGCCTACGTGGCCGCCCTCGCCGAACGTGGCGTGAAGATCCAGGAACTGGCCGCCGTCTCGGCCTGATTGACGTGGGGGTGCGGCGCGTCGCACGTTGGACGCGCCGGCCCCGACCACCCGCCCTTCACGGGCTCCACCCCCCAAGTAGTGCGAGGTACCTGCATGCCGCGTCGTCCGTCGTGTTTCGTCACGGTGACCCTCGCGGCGGTGCTCGCCGTGTCCGCGTGGGCCGAGGTCGGCGCCCAGGCCCCTGCGTCCAGGCGCCCGCTGGCGCCCGGCGACTGGTATCGCCTCAAGCGCGTGAGCGACCCGCAGGTGAGCCCCGAGGGCGACTGGGTGGCCTACGTGGTCACCAGTGCCGATTCCGCCTCCAACAAGAACGACGCCGACGTCTGGATGGCGAAGTGGGACGGGTCGCGACAGCTCCGCCTCACGACGACGGCGGAGTCGGAGTCGCACTGAAAAAATATCTTTCCGTCGCGGCGCCATTGAACCTGGACAGGAGAATCGGACAATCCGACGAC
>JANLSF010000675.1:0-2756 GCA_031362285.1 Gemmatimonadota bacterium
CGATGGGCCACATCAAGCGCTGTCCCGACTTCCCGACCGACTTCCACTGGTCCGAGTGGAAGGCGTACGAGCCGATCGCGTGCGACCGCTGCTTCTACGCCTGTCGCGGCGAGGCCCAGGCGCCGCTCCGCTGGTCGCGCGTGCAGGACGTGCTCGCATGAGCGCAACGGTGCTCCGCTGCATGTAGTGCCGCGCAGATCGTGACCTGCGACGGCCCTCCCCGCGCACGCCGCGGCCTCGAACTGCGCGGCCTGGCCGGGCGGACGGGGGTGGCGGTGCTCGTGGAGGGCGACCGCCTCACGGCCATCGGCGACCCCGGCGAGCTCGAGCGGCGCGCGTCGCAGGCCCCCGCCCGGGCGCTGATCGAGGCCGGTGCGGCCCCTGCGCTGGACAGCGACTTCAACCCGGGAACGTCTCCCATCTGCGACTTCCCGCAGGGCTCACGCTCGCCGTGAGCCTGCTGCGCCTGACCGTGGCCGAGGCCGCCCTGGGGGCCACCGTCAACGGCGCGGCCGCCCTGGGACTTGGCCGTGAGGTCGGGCAGCTGACCCCCGGGGCCAGTACGGATCTCGCCCTGTTCGCGATCGAGGACATTCGCGAGTTGCCCTACCGGTCGGGTGACCGCCGCTGCCGCGGGTCCTGGGTGCGCGGCAAACCTTGTCACCAGTTTGAGTTAGGGGTAGTTTGACGAATATCGGATCCGGGGCTCCCGGACCGCATATTCTGGCCGTTCCGCCAACCCTGCGCCGTTGCCGATGGCCGACATCGCGAAGCTGAAAAAGAAGGCGCTGGAGCACGAGCAAAAGAAGCAGCCCGAAAAGGCGCTCGCGCTGTACATCCAGATCCTCGAGGATTCCGCCGGCGCGACCGCCGACGAAGTCGACGTGTCGCTGTTCAACCGGGTGGGCGACCTCCTCGTGAAGAACGGCAACGTCGGCGATGCGGTCACGTACTACGAGCGCGCCGTCGACTTGTACACCGATGGCGGCTTCCTCAACAATGCCATCGCGCTGTGCAACAAGATCCTCCGGCAGTCACCGGGGCGCACCTCGGTGTACTACAAGCTGGGCAAGATCAGCGCGCAGAAGGGATTCAACTCCGACGCGCGCAAGAACTACCTCGAGTACGCCGATCGCCGGCAGCGCGAGGGCCAGATCGACGAGGCCTTCCGCGCACTCGCGGAATTCTGCGACCTTTGCCCCGGCCAGGACGACATCCGCCTGATGCTCGCGGATCAGCTCTTCAAGCAGGGGAAGCAGGACAAGGCGATCGGGCAGCTCCAGATCCTGTACGACCGCGCCTCCGCCGATGGACGGACCGCCGAGGCGGACGCGGCGGCCGACCGCATGCGGGCGATCGACCCGACCCTCGAAGTCACGGCGCAGGGCGAGACCAAGCGGCAGTCGAAGTCGGACGGGCTCGTGTTCCTCGACCACGACGATGGGGCCAACGCGCGGCGGCCGTCACAGATCTCGCCACCCATGCGCGCGCCTCTTCCGACGCCGTCCTCGACGCCGGTCGTGGAGATGGCGGAGCCGCTGGAACTCACGCACCATCTCGAGGTGCCGGTCACGCCCGAGTCGGTCGAGGCCGTCGAGGCGATGGAGGGACTCGAGCAGTCGAACGACGCGCCGTCACGGTTCACGCTGTCGCAGACGCCCCTTTCGGTCGACATCATCGAGCTCGATCCCGTCGAGCCGGGCAAGGAGGATGCGGCGCCGGCCGGCAGCATCGACGACCTGCCGATGCTGGATGTCGAGCCGGACCTGGGGGGCGCCGTCCCCACTCCCGCCGGCGTGGAGCTCATCGAGCCGGCGTTCGAGGCGGAGCCTCCGCTCGACGAGCTCGCCCCAGAGGACACCACCGACAGCGGCAGCGACCTTGTATTCCTCACGCCGCTCGGCACCGATGCCATCCGGAGCGAAGCGGACGCGGTGGTCGTCGACGAGCCGGAATCACCCACTGGCGACGATGCGGGAGAAGCGCCGAAGCGTGGGTCACAGCTCGACGGCCTGCCGCTCATCGCGATGGGGACCCCGGCAGGGTTGCCCGCGTTCGGCGCCGAGTACGGGCTCTCCGTCGAGCCCGAAGTCAACGCGCCCGAGGGAGCCGACGACATCGAGGTGGCGTTCCTGACGCCGCTCCAGGTACCGGCCATCACCGAGAAGGACACGAGCATTCGGGAGGACGAGCTGATCGCCTCCGCGCTCACCCCGATGGCCTCGGACGTCATCGGGGAGCCTCCGACGCGGCCCTCCCAGCGCAAGAGTACCTCCATCCTGGCGCGGTCGGTCGACGGCCTCGCGGTGCGCGTCGAGGAGGACGCGGAGAACTGGTCGCTGCGACGCTCGTTCGCCGAGGCGCTGCTCGAGGATGGCCAGCGCGACGCCGGCCTCCGTGAGCTCGACCTCGCGATGGTGGGCTTCGAGAAGACCGAGGACCTGTCGGCCGCCCGCTCGCTGGCCGACGAGATCGTGCAGGTCAACCCCGCCTCGGTGCGGCATCACCAGAAGCGGGTCGAGTACTGCTTCCGGCTGAACGACCGCGCCGGACTCGTCGACGCCTACCTCGAGCTGGGTGACGCCCTGCTGCGCGAGGGACAGGCGGAGAAGGCCCGCGCCGTCTACCAGCGCGTGCTCGAACTGCAACCGGGGAATGCGCGCGCCGAGGCCGCCCTGGGGACGATCGCGACGGTCTCCGCGCCCGTGGTCGCCGAGCCGGCGAAGCCCCGCGCCACCACGGCGGTGCGCTCGACC
>JANLSF010000686.1:0-4182 GCA_031362285.1 Gemmatimonadota bacterium
CGCGCCGCTGCCGGAGCTCTTTCACGGAATCGTCATGGGGATGGCCGACTTCATCGAGGCGACCCCGGCCTTTCCGCAGATCCACGACCGGATGCGCGCGCAGTGCGGCCCCAACGGCGAGTTGGCGGAGTTCAACGAGGCCATCATGGGCAACGTGCGCGGCTACATCCGCGCCCGGCTTCCCCGCCTCGACGCCGGACGGGTGGAGCTCATCAGCATGGTCGCCTTCCAGACGGTGGACGCGGTCGTGGATCTCTCCATGCGCGTGACCGATCCCGCGACCCGGCTGGGGATCCTGCGCGAATTGCAGGTCATGATGGTTCGGTACATGGAGCCGATGGAGCAGCAGTTCGGGGCGACCACGGCGTAGCCCGAGCGGTACCTTCCCGGCGGCATGCCGAGCAAGCGAAAGCCCGACGAAACCCGCCTGATTGCCCGCGTCACCCCGACGCGGCGTCGCGACTTTTCGCGTCGACTCAGGGCCTGGTTCAAGCGCCACCGTCGCGACCTGCCCTGGCGGCACACGCGCGACCCGTACGCGGTGCTGGTCTCGGAGTTGATGCTGCAACAGACCCAGGTGGACCGGGTGGTCGGCTTCTACGCCCGCTTTCTGTCGCGATTTCCGACCCTTGAGGCGGTGGCGTCGGCTCGTCCGAGCCACGTGCGGGATGCCTGGGACGGCCTGGGCTACTACGCCCGAGCCCGCAACCTTCGGGCGCTCGCTGTCCTGCGGGTGGCGGAGGGTACGCCCGCCACCCTGCCGGCCGACCCCGTGCAGCTGCGCGAGTTGCCGGGGATCGGTCCGTACACGGCGGGCGCGGTGGCGAGCTTCGCCTTTGAGCGGCGGGCCCCCCTGATCGACACGAACGTGGAGCGGGTGCTCCGCCGAGCCTTCGCCCCGGGGCTCACCCCCAAGTCGCCCCGGACCCACCGGTTGTTGTGGGCCCTCGCGGAGGTGCTGCTCCCCCGGACGGGTGCGGCAACCTGGACGCACAACCAGGCGTTGATGGAGCTTGGCGCCCTCGTGTGCACGGCCCGGGTGGCGCACTGCGAGCGCTGCCCGGTCCGACCCGTCTGTGCCACCGGCCGAGCGGGGGTACCCGCTCCCGGCCGCAGAACTGCAACGACGCCCCGGGCTTGGTCGTAGTCTTGCTATGGTAGTTGGCCGTTGGACCACCCACCGGCCCTTTCTCGTACCCGCAGCGCACCACGTGCTTCGCAACATCCACTACCCGGTCCTGATGGCGGCCCTCGTGTTGGGCGCCTGCAAGGAAGAGAAGAAGGAAGTCCGCGCCAAGATTCCGGTGACGGTCGCCAAGGCGGAGTCACGCCCGGCGCCGTACATGCTGGTCGCCAACGGCAAGGTCGAGCCGATGGAGTCGGTGAGCATCAACTCGCAGGTCTCGGGGGTTCTCACCAAGGTCACCTTCCGCGAGGGCGAAGAGGTGCGCTCGGGCCAGGTGCTGTTCCAGATCGACCCGCGCCCGTTCCAGGCCGCGCTTGACGCGGCACAGGCGACGCTGGCCAAGGACCAGGCGCAGCTCGAGAATGCGAAGCGACAGGCGGACCGGTACGCCGCGCTCGTGAAGGAGCGCTCGGTGACCGAGGCCGACGCCGACCAGTTCGCCGCGAACGCGCGCGCCCTCGCCGCCACGGTGCAGGCCGACCGCGCGCAGATCGAGGTCGCCACGCTCAACCTCGACTACGCCACCATCCGTTCGCCGATCGCCGGGCGCACGGGGTCGTTGCTCGTTCGGCAGGGAAACCTGGTGCGCGCCCTCGGCACGGCGCCGCTCGTGGTCATCAACCAGCTGCGCCCGATCGCCGTGCGCTTCCCCGTGCCCGAGCGCGAGTTCCCGGAGATCCTGCGCCGCTCGCGCGGGAAGGAGCTCGCGGTCCGGGCGCAGTCGAAGGATGGCCGGGGGGCGATGCTGGAAGGGAAGCTGGCCTTCGTGGACAATGCCGTGGACACCCTCACCGGGACCGTGGTGCTCAAGGCGCATTTCCCGAACAGCGACGGCCAGCTGTGGCCGGGGCAGTTCGTGACGGTCTCGCTCGAGTTGTACATCGACGAGAACGCGACCGTGGTGCCGGCCGAGTCGGTGCAGTCGGGGCAGGTGGGGTCGTACGTCTTCATCGTGAGGGACGGGAAGGCGCAGTTGACCTCGGTCACCGTGGGGCGGACCACGGACGGCGGCGTGATCATCGCGAAGGGCGTCGTGCCGGGCGACGAGGTCGTCACGGATGGCCACTCGCGACTCACCCCCGGTGCCCAGGTCGAGGTGCGAGGGGGCGTGGCCGCGGGAAGCGCCGCCCCGCTGACGGCCGACAGCGCCAAGGGGCAAGGCCTGCCGCCGCGCGCCGGCGGCGGTGACAGCGCCCGCGCGCGCGGGGACAAGGCGCCCGTGGCCGCCAGGACCCCGTGAACTTCTCCGAACTGTTCATCAAGCGGCCGGTCATGACCACCCTGGTCATGGTCGGGATCATGGTCTTCGGGGTCGCGGCCTACAATCGCCTGGCCGTGAACGACCTGCCGATGATCGACTTCCCGACGATCTCGGTGAACGCCAGCCTGCCGGGGGCGAGCCCGGAGACCATGGCCGCCGCCGTCGCCACCCCGCTCGAGAAGCAGTTCTCGACCATCGCCGGCATCGACAACATGTCGAGCTCGAGCGGGCTCGGCTCCACCAGCATCACGCTCCAGTTCTCGCTCGACCGGGACATCGACGGCGCCGCGCAGGACGTGCAGGCCGCCATCGCGCAGACGCAGCGGCAGCTCCCGCAGGACATGCTGCCGCCGTCGTACAGCAAGTCGAACCCGGCCGACCAGCCGATCCTGTACTACACGCTGACCTCCAAGGTGCTGCCCCTCTCGCAGCTCGACGAGCTGGCGCAGACCAACCTCGCGCAGCGCATCTCCACCGTGAGCGGCGTGGCGCAGGTGAGCGTGTACGGGTCGCAGAAGTACGCCGTCCGCATCCAGCTCGACCCGCGCGAGCTGGCCCGCCGCGGCATCGGCATCGACGAGGTCGCGTCGGCCGTGGCCCGCGAGAACGTGAACCTGCCGTCGGGGGTGCTGTGGGGCCCCAACCGGGCCTACACGGTGCAGACGGACGGGCAGCTCAAGAACGCGGCGGCGTTCGGGCAGCTTACCGTGGCCTTCCGGAACGGGGCGCCGGTGCGGCTCGCCGACCTCGGGCGCGTGGTGGACTCGGTGCAGAACACGCGCGCCGCCTCGTGGTTCAACGGGGTCCGCGCGATCATGCTCGCGGTGCAGCGGCAGCCGGGCTCGAACACGGTGCAGGTCGCCGACGACGTGAAGGCGATGGTGCAGCGGCTCCAGCGGGACCTGCCGGGCTCCGTGGAGCTCAACGTGCACATCGACCGGTCGGAGTCGATCCGCGAGTCGGTGCACGACGTGAAGTTCACGCTGGTGCTGACGGTGTGCCTCGTCATCCTCGTGATCTTCCTCTTCCTGCGGAACATCCCGGCCACGATCATCCCGAGCCTCGCGCTGCCGCTGTCGCTCGTCGGCACGTTCTGCGTGATGTACCTGCTCGACTACTCGCTCGACAACCTGTCGCTGATGGCGCTCACGCTCGCCGTCGGCTTCGTGGTGGACGACGCGATCGTGGTGCTCGAGAACATCGTGCGCCACCTCGAGATGGGGAAGACGCCGCTGCAGGCGTCGCTCGATGGCTCGCGCGAGATCGGCTTCACCGTGATGTCGATGACGATCTCGCTCGCGGCGGTGTTCATCCCGCTGCTGTTCATGGGCGGGATCCTCGGCCGCCTCTTCCGGGAGTTCGCGGTCACGATCGCGGTGGCGATCCTCGTGTCGGGGTTCGTGTCGCTGACGCTCACGCCGATGCTGTGCCGCCTCTTCCTCAAGCCGCACGGCCAGGTGCAGCACGGTGCGATGTACAATGCCACCGAGCGCGCGTGGGACTGGGTGCTCTCGCGCTACCGCGGGTCGCTCCAGTGGGTCATGGCGCACCGGCCGCTCACGGTGACGTTCTCCGTGGTCACCCTCGCCGCGACCGGCTGGCTGTTCGTCTTCATCCCCAAGGGGTTCATCCCGTCGCAGGACCTGGGCTTCCTCTGGGCCACCACCGAGGCGCAGGAAGGGACGAGCTTCATGGCCATGAAGGAGAAGCAGCAGCAGGCGGCGGCCATCGTGGC
>JANLSF010000715.1:0-3620 GCA_031362285.1 Gemmatimonadota bacterium
GCCTCCGCTGCCGAAGCAGGCGGGGGTCCATCCGATCACACCAACCACAAGGAACGTCGAAGACGCTTGAGGGCGACCAGCCCGTGAGGCGGCCCCGGGGGCCGGCTCACCAACGAGGGGACGCCCGAAACCAATCGGCGCAACCCCCTGTCTGAACGTATAATGTATGATGCCCCAAGGTGTTGCGTAAGGGACCCCCGTCCCCGGACTTCGCACCGCCTTGGCAATTCCGCGTCCGGTTCGTGCGAAACTGACACGACACGAGGCGCGTAGGAGTCACGTGACCCCCCTCGAGTTCCGGCAGCGACTGCTCCTCATTCTCGCCCTGTTCGCCCTCGTCCCCACGGTGGCGGTCACGGTGTTGTGGTCCGGCGCGCTGCGCACGGTGCTCCCCATGGTCGGCGCCAGCGCCGCGTGGGACTCGGTGGCCACGTCGGGGAATACCGTCATAAGCTCCGTGCGCGCGCACCCCGTGTCGCCGGCCGTGGACAGCGCCCTCAAGGCCCACGAGGCCCAGCTGACCACGTCGCTCGTGCAGGCCCGGCGCCTTCGTTACCTGGTCGAACAGGGACTGCCCGTCATCGCCGTGCTCTCGGTGCTCGGGCTCCTGCTCGTCGCCATCCTCGTCTCGCGCGCAGCCGGCCACCTCTCGCGCCAGCTCTCGCGCCCGGTGGATGAGCTGGTGGGGTGGACCGAGCACATTGCCCGCGGCGAACCGCTGCCCAGCGAGCCGCCGGCCAAGGGGGCCCCGGAGTTCGAGTCGCTCCGCGCCTCCATGCGCAGCATGGCCGCCGAACTCGCCGTCGGCCGCGAGCGCGCCGTGGAGCAGGAGCGGCTGCGCTCCTTCCGTGAGACGGCCCGCCAGGTGGCACACGAGCTCAAGAACCCGCTCACCCCCATCCGCTTCGCGATCGCGCGCCTCCAGCGCGATGCGCCGGAGAGCCTCAAGGAGCCGATCGAGGTGCTCGCCACCGAGTCGCAGCGGCTCGACGACCTGGCGCGCGCCTTCGCCCAGTTTGGCCGTCTCCCCGAGGGACCCAGCTCGCCGGTGGATCTGGCCGAGCTCGCCCGCTACACCGTGCGCGCCACGGTGCCCGAGGGGATGCCGGTGGAGGTGCACGTCGCCGAGGGAGTCGCGGTGGTCGTGCACGGGCAGTACGACGCGCTCGCCCGGGCGCTGTCCAACGTGGTGCTGAATGCCGTGGACGCCTGCCGCGGCACGTCGGGGGGCATTCGCGTCAGCATCGCCAGCGCGAACGGCGCCCTGGGCGGCCGCGCCGCCGTGCACGTGGCGGTCGAGGACCACGGCTCGGGGATCGCGCCGGAGAAACTCCCGCGCATATGGGACCCGTATGTGACTCACAAGCCCGGGGGCACCGGACTCGGCCTCGCCATCGTGCGCCAGACGGTCCTGGCGCATGGCGGGTCGGTGGGCGCCACCAGCATGCCCGGGCTCGGCACCACCATCACGCTCACCCTGCCGGTGGATGCACCGGCCACTCCGGTCGCAACCTCGTGAACGAAGACATCGTCGGCATCATCTTCGGCACCATGATGCTGCCCGCCAGCATCATGGCGTTCTACTGGGGACGCGCCCACCTGCGGAAGACGGAGCGGCAGGCGATCGCCCCGGCCATTTCGCCTGACGTGCTCATGCGGCTCGAGCGCATGGAGCAGGGAATCGACGCCATCGCCGTCGAAGTGGAGCGGATCTCGGAAGGGCAACGCTTCACCACCAAGCTGCTCTCGGGTCAGGGCGCTTCCCACGCACTTCCCTCGCAGGAGTCTCGATGATGCACCAAGCCGCCCCGCCGCTTCCCAAGGTGCCCCAGGCGCCCAAGGCGCCCACCACCGATGGCCCGGTGATCGCGAATGAGTTGCCGCTGCCCGCGCAGGGCCCGGAGACGTACACACTGGTGCCGCCGCCCATCCCGTACAACCCGAACAACGACATGCCCGAAAACGTGATGGTCGTGACGATCGTGATGACCGTGTTCGCGGCGCTCACCATCATCCTCTTCCCGATGTCGCGCGCGCTCGCGCGCCGCATGGACCGCAGCCCCGCCGGCACGTCGAAGGCGTCGCTCGATCCCGAGGCCGCCGACCGCCTCACGCGCATCGAGCAGGCGGTGGACTCGATCGCCATCGAGGTCGAACGCATCTCCGAAGGGCAGCGATTCACCACCAAGCTGCTATCGGAAAAGGGGGAGCGCGTCGCGCTGCCGTCGCAGGAGTCGCGGTCATGACGCAGGCGACGCCGCAGCCGCCGGCGCGCGCACCGCGCGCCCCGTCGGGCAATGAGCAGATCATCGTGCGCAAGAAGGACCTCCCCGGCGCCGAAGCCCCACCGGCGCCCGAAGCCATCACGGTGCGGGCCCCGCGCTTCCCATTCGACCCGAACGTGATCGCCCTCAGGGTCGAGAACATCGCGATCTCGTTCTTCCTCAGCATGGCCTTCATCATCGTCGGCTTCCCCATCGCTCGCGCCTTTGCGCGCCGCATGGACCGGAGCCGCGTCGGCCCCGCCGGCCCCGTCGAACTCTCGCGCGACGCCACCGAGCGCCTGAACCGGATCGAACAGGCGGTCGAGTCGGTGGCCATCGAGGTCGAGCGGATTTCCGAAGGGCAGCGCTTCACGACCAAGCTCCTCTCCGAGCGCGCCGAGGCCGTGCCGGCCGAGCGGCGGCTGGGCACCTCCTGACCGCAATCCCATGCCCACGGTCCTGATCATCGACGACGAGCCGAACATCCGCCGCATGGTCGGCGCGGTGCTCGCTGCCGAAGGGTACGAGGTGCGCGAAGCGAGCGACGGCCCGGCCGGCATTGCCGCCGCGCGCGACCTCGAGCCCGACGCGATCCTGCTCGACCTCATGATGCCCGGCGAGCCGAGCGGGCTCGACGTGCTCCGCGAACTCCGTCAGGGCGCCCCAGATGTTCCCGTGGTCATGATGAGCGGGCGCGCCGGCCTCACCGATGCGGTGCAAGCCACGCGCCTCGGCGCGGTGAACTTCCTCGAGAAGCCGCTCAGCCCCGAGGCGGTGCTCCTCTCGCTGGCCACGGCCATGGAGCTCCGCTCGGCCCGCCGCGAGGCCCGCTCACTGCGCGCCGACCTCGGACTCGACGGCACCATGGTCGGCGACTCGGCGTCGATGCGCGAGTTGCGGGCCCTCATTGCGCAGGTGGCGCCAAGCGATGCGCGCGTGCTGATCACCGGCGAATCGGGCACGGGGAAGGAACTGGTGGCCGCCGCGCTGCACGCCGCGAGCGCGCGCCGCGACCGCCCGTTCGTTCGCGTCAACTGTGCCGCCATCCCGCGCGACCTGGTCGAGAGCGAGATGTTCGGCCATGAGAGGGGCGCCTTCACCGGGGCGCAGGAGCGGCGCATCGGCCGCTTCGAGTTGGCGCACACCGGCACGCTCTTCCTCGACGAGGTGGGCGACCTGGGCGCCGAAGCGCAGGCCAAGCTGCTGCGCGCCCTCGAAGCGCGCGAGATCGAGCGCCTGGGCGGCGGCAAGCCGATCCGGGTGGACGTGCGCATCGTGGCGGCGACGAACAAGGATCTGCGCGGTGCCACGGCCACGGGGGGCTTTCGCGTAGACCTGCTCTTCCGCCTCGACGTG
>JANLSF010000716.1:0-1794 GCA_031362285.1 Gemmatimonadota bacterium
GCGCCGCCGCCGCGCGCACGGCCGCCAACTGCGCGTGGTCGAGTTCCATCGGCGCGGTCGCGGCGTCGGCGCCGCCCAGCAGGGCCACCCGCACGGCCTCGAGTCCGGCCGCGTGCGGTGCCACCGCCTCGGCGTCGAGCATGGTCGCGAACCGGAGCGACCAGCCCAGCGCGTTCGGCTGCGCGGCCGACTCGGCGCGGAGCAACTCCAGCAACTCGCTGCCCGCCGCCACCCGCGCGAAGACGCCGTCGGGAAGCCCGAGCGTTCCCTCGATCACGAGCAGCGCGCGATCGTGGCGCGGCAGTCCCCCCGGCCGGCGCAGCCAGCTCGTCGTGCCGTCGGCGCGCACGCAGGCAATCAGGTCGCGTCCCTCGCGGCCGCGCTGCAGCGTCACCCGGAGCGCGGGGCGCACCACCCGGGCCGGCGCCCCCGGCGCCGATGGACCGCGGCGCTCGCGCACCACGCGCATGAGCACCAGGTCCTGCTGCGGATCGGTCCCGTACAGGAACGTGGCGACTCCCACCTGGCGGAAGCCACGCCGCTCGTAGAAGCGGATCGCGCGCGCGTTCCGGTCCCACACGGTCAGCCAGAGCGCCTCGGCGCCGAGCAGTCCCGACGTCTCCAGCGCGGCGTCCATGAGCGCATCGGCCAGCCCGCGTCCCTGCCATGGCGTGTCCACGTAGAAGCGCACGACCTCCGCCTGCGCCGTCGGCCCCTCGGCCACCGGCGCCACCGCATCGGCGCGAACCAGGGCGTAGCCCGCCAGCACCCCATCCACCTCGGCCACGATCATGTGGGTGTGCGGCCCCGCGATCTCGGCGCGCTGCGCGGCCTCGCCGAAGGTGCGCGCGAGGTGCGCCGCCGTGTGCGCCGGGTCGTTGTCGTGACCGTACGTGCCGAGGAAGGCGCGGCGCCCGAACTCGGCCAGGGCGGCGGCGTCGGCGAGCACCGCAGGCCGCACGGCGACCCCGGATTGCACCGGGTTCACGGCGAGAGGCGCCGGCGCGTCCAGCCACCGGTGGCCACCGGCACGTACTGCACGCGGTCGTGCAGCCGGCTCGCGCGCCCCTGCCAGAACTCGAACTCGCGCGGCGTCACGCGGAAGCCGCCCCAGTGGTCGGGAAGCGGCGGGTGCTCGCCCATGGCCTCCGTGAGCGTCCCCACCTTCTGCTCGAGCACGTCGCGCGAGGCCAGCACCGACGATTGGTGCGATGCGTGCGCCCCGATGCGGCTGCCGAGCGGTCGCGTGACGTAGTAGCGCTCCGCCTCCTCGCGCGGCACGCGCGACACGGTGCCGGCCACGCGCACCTGCCGCTCCAGTTCGCCCCAGAAGAAGCAGAGCGCCGCCTGGCCCGTGGCGTCGAGTTCGTGCGCCTTGCGGCTCCGGAAATCGGTGTAGAACGCGAACCCCAGCGCGCTCACGTCCTTGAGCAGCACGATGCGCACGCTGGGCGCCCCGGTGGCCGTGGTCGTGGCCAGCGACATCGCGTTGGGTTCGCGCACGTCGGCCTGCTGCGCCTCGGCAAACCAGCGCGCGAACTGCGCGTACGGGTCGGGATCGGCGTCGTGCTCCGAGAGCGCGGCCAGCGCGTACTCGCGACGGAGGTCGGCGAGGTTCACGCGGCCCCCCCGGTGCGCAGCGCCGGCAGGTCGGCCCGCAGCGCCTCCGCGGCCCGGTCGGCCAGCGCCATCACGGTCAGGTACGGATTCACTTCCGACGAGTCGGGGAACAGCGCCGAGTCGGCCACGCGCAGCCACGGCACGCCGTGCACCCGTCCCCAGCCATCGGTCACC
>JANLSF010000717.1:0-1801 GCA_031362285.1 Gemmatimonadota bacterium
CTCACGATGGCCGTCACCAGCGCGACGCCGGCCGACGGGCCATCCTTGGGTGTCGCCCCGGCCGGCAGGTGCACGTGCAGGTCCTTGGCCTTGGGGAAGTCGGCGCCGACGCCGAGCGCCGCCGCGCGCGACCGGATGTAGCTCACGGCCGCGCCCGCCGATTCCTTCATCACGTCACCCAGGGTGCCGGTGAGCTGCACGCGCCCGCGCCCGCTGAGGGCCGCGACTTCCACCTCGAGCACCTCGCCACCGGCCGCCGTCCACGCCAGCCCGGTTGCCAGCCCCACCTTGTCCTCGCGCGAGAAGTCATCCGGGTCGAAGGGCGCCGCGCCCAGCAGGGCGTGCAGGTCGGTGGCCTCGATGGTCGTGAGCGCCGCGGCGTCGCCCTCGGCGCGCCGCCGCGCCACCTTGCGCGCCACGCGCGCCAGGCGCCGCTCGAACTCCCGCACCCCGGCCTCGCGCGTGTAGCCGCGCATGATCCCGGCGAGCGCGTCGGGGGTGAGCGTGATGCCCGCGTCCTTGAGCCCGTGCTTCTCGAGTTGCCGGGGCCAGAGGTGGCGCGTGGCGATCACGAGCTTCTCCTGGTCCAGGTACCCGGCCAGGCGGATGATCTCCATCCGGTCGCGCAGCGGCTCGGGAATGGCGTGCAGCGTGTTGGCCGTCGTGATGAACAGCACGTCGCTCAGGTTGTAGTCGAGCTCGAGGTAGTGGTCGTTGAACGCCACGTGCTGCTCGGGGTCGAGCACCTCGAGCAGCGCCGACGCCGGGTCGCCCCGGAAGTCCGCGCCGAGCTTGTCCACTTCGTCGAG
Organism: Gemmatimonadota bacterium; assembly: GCA_031362285.1. Lineage (GTDB taxonomy): Bacteria > Gemmatimonadota > Gemmatimonadetes > Gemmatimonadales > Gemmatimonadaceae > JACPPC01. The sequence goes on from JANLSF010000717.1 coordinate 810, forward strand.
GAGGAAGACGGGGTTCATCACTTCGGCCCGTCGCATGGCCTGCAGCACGCGTCCCGGCATGGCGCCGATGTAGGTGCGCCGGTGGCCGCGGATCTCGGCCTCGTCGCGCACGCCACCCAGCGACATGCGCACGAACTTCCGCCCGAGCGCCCGGGCGATCGACCGCCCGAGCGACGTCTTGCCCACCCCGGGCGGTCCGACGAGGCAGAGGATCGGCCCTTCGATGCGACCCACCATCTTGAGGATCGCGAGGTGGTCGAGGATCCGGTCCTTCACCTCCTCGAGGCCGTAGTGGTCCTCGTCGAGCACGGTGCGCGCATGCGCGACGTCGAGCAGGTCGTCCGTGCGCGCATGCCAGGGCAGGGCGGCCACCCAGTCGAGGTAGTTGCGGCCCACGGTGGCTTCGGGCGACATCGGCGACATGCGCCGCAGCTTGCGGAGCTCGCGTTGCACGCGGGCCTGCGCCTGCTCCGGCAGGCGCTTGGCCGTCAGCTGGGTCTCCAACTCGGCCAGGTCGTCGTCCTCGGTGCCCAGCTCGCGGTGGATCGCGCGGAGCTGCTCCTGCAGGTAGAACTCGCGCTGGTTCTGGAACAGCGAGCCGCGCACGTCCTCGTCGATCTTGCGCTCGAGTCGCAGCAACTCGATCTCCCCCCCCAGCACCCGGGCGAGGCTGGCCGCGAGGTCGCCGGCGCCCTCGGCCTCGAGGAGTTGCTGGCGCACGTCGAGGCGGAGCGCGAGGTGGGCGGCGATCGTCCAGAGCTGGCGCTCGATCGTCGGGGCCGCGTTCACCACGGCGACGACCTCGCTGGGCACGCGACGGTGCAGGCCCACGTATTCCTCGAACAGCGACACCACGCGGCGCACGCCGGGGTCGTCGCCGATCACCGCGCCCCCCGGGAGGGGCAGGGCGCGCACGCTCGCGCGCAGCACGCCGCCCAAGGTCGTGTAGCGCGTCACGCGGGCGCGGTCGATGCCCTCGAACAGCACGCGCG
>JANLSF010000718.1:0-4599 GCA_031362285.1 Gemmatimonadota bacterium
AGCTTGCCCGAGAACATCTCCTTCTTCGCCTTCGAACCGGGCGACGCCTTTGCCGCGCTCGGGTTGCTCGTCGTCACCGGCTTCGTGGCCGGCGCGCTACCGGCGTGGCGCGCGGCGCGGCTGCCGATCGCGCACACGTTGCGCACCGAGGCGATCGCATGAGGCCGGCCACGCCGGGCGCCGGCGTGCCGTCGCGGGACGCGTTCCCGTGAGTGGCCGCCCGGTGGTGCTCGCCGCGCGCGACGTGAAGCGCGAGTTCCAGCTGGCCGGCGAGACGGTGCGCGCCGTCCGCGGCATCACCCTCGAGGTGCGCGAGGGCGACTGGGTCGCCCTCGTGGGCCCGAGCGGCTGCGGCAAGAGCACGATGCTCAACCTGCTCGGTGCGATCGATCGGCCGAGTGCGGGGCGCATCGAGATCCGCGGACGTGACACCGCGACGCTGTCGGATCGCGAGGCCACCCGGCTGCGGTTGCACGAGGTGGGTTTCGTGTTCCAGCGGTTCTACCTGATGCCGCAGCTCTCGGCGTTCGAGAACGTGGAATTGCCGATGGCGGAGGCCCGGGTGGCGCCGCCGGCGCGCCGCGCGCGCGTCACCGAGTTGCTGGAGTACGTGGGGCTCGGCGCTCGCGCGCGTCACCGGCCGTCGGAGCTGAGCGGCGGCGAACAGCAGCGCGTGGCGATCGCGCGGGCGCTCGCCAACCGGCCCGCCTTCCTGCTGGCCGACGAACCCACGGGGGAACTCGACGCCGCGACCGGCGCCGAGGTGATCCGGCTGCTCGCGCAGCTGAACGCCGACGGCACGACGCTCGTGATCGTGACGCACGACGAGACGCTGTCGCGGGCCGGGAAGCGCGTCGTGCACCTGCGCGATGGGCAGGTGGTGAAGGACGAGTCGCCGTGATCGCCCGGCTCGCCCTGCGCAACGTCGTCCACCAGCCGTGGCGCACGGCGCTGCTGTTCGCCGGCTTCGGGATCGGCGTGGGGGTCATGATCGTGCTGCTGGCGGTGGGGGCGGCGATGCTCGCGCAGGCGAGCGACGAGAAGCTCGTGGGGGGCGGGCAGGTGACCGTGCTCCCCGAGGGACTCGACCTCGAGGTCATGAAGACCGGCGGCGTGGGCGGGCTCTACTTCTCCATCCCCAATGCGCGCTTCGTGCAGCGTCAACTCCTCGCGAGCCCGCGCCTCGCGCGCGACGTGGGCGCGGTGGCGCCCCAGATCGAGGGGAAGACCCTCTGGATGCGCGCGGGCGCGCAGGAGTGGAGCGTGCGCGCCATGGGGGAGATTCCCTCGGCCACGCGCGCGGTGGGAGCCGCGCCCGCGCTCGCGAGCGGCGTCTGGACCGACGATGACGGCGATCGTCGCTGGATGCAGCCCACGCCCGTGGAGTTGCGCCACGACCTCGATCACTTCCACCTGCCCCCGGCCGACCGCAGCGCGGGCGAGCGCGAGAGCTGGGGGGAGTGGCACTACGTGAACGTGCTGTGGGCGGGCGGCAACAAGTGGGCGTTCCTCACCTGGATGGTGGCCGGCGACGCGCCGGACGGCCGGTGGGGCGGTCAGCTGATCTTCACCCTGCATGCGACCGGCGCGCGAGCGCGGCGGTTCACGTTGCAGGTGCCGCCCGCACGGGTGCGCTTCTCCACCGAGCGGGCCGACCTCACCGTGGGACCGGGTGCCGTCACCGTCACGGAGCGCGGCACCTATCGCGTGCACGGCACGGCGAACGGCGAGGGCGCCGACGCCGGTCGTCGCGTCACGGTGGACCTCGAGGTGGTGCCCAGCCCTCGCGCCTACTTCCCGGGCGCCTCCCTCGGCGATGCGACGCCGGGCGGGCTCGTGTCCGGCTATGCCGTGCCGGCGCTCAAGGCGCAGGCCACCGGCACGATCTGCGTGGACGGCGCTTGCGAGCGCATTGACGACGCGCCGAGCTACCACGACCACAATTGGGGACTCTGGCGGCGCGTGGAGTGGGAGTGGGGCGAGGCGCGCGCCGGCGAGTACGCGATGCTGTTCGGGCGGGTGCGGCAGGCCGACTCCACGGCGGCCCGCGCGCCGCTCTTCCTCTACCTGGTGGATTCGCTCGGTTTCCGTGCGCTGTTCCGGCCGCGGCAGATCACGTGGGACGACACCCGGACGATCGTGGTCGACGGGCAGCGGGTCCGCGTGCCGCAGCGCGGCTCGATGACGGACGTGCGGGGCGCCGACACGCTCGTGGTCCAGCTCGAGGTGGAGGACGCCGTGGGCACCGACACGCGGCGCGCGCTCGTGGAGCGCGGCGAGGGCGCGGTGGCCCGCGACGTGCCGCGCCCGTACTTGATCCAGCTCAAGGGCACGGCGCACATCACCGGGCGGCTGGGCGGCGTTGCCGTGGACGCCCGGGGCCCGAGCTTCTTCGAGACGTATCGCTGACGCGGCGCTCCGGGGCGTCGCGCCGCGCGCTCCGCCCTGATAGCGTTCGGGTCGTCGAGCACGCGCCCTCTCCCACGCCGCGGTCCATGTCCTTCACGACTCTCCGCTCGCTGCGCCCTGCCAACACGCACACCCTCGCCCTCCTCGCGGCGTTCGTGTCGGGCTGCGCCGTCGCGCCATCGGCCACGCCGGCGCCCGCCCCGGCCCCGGCCATCGACGCCCCGCGTCCCGCCATTGCCGCCTCGCCGGCGCCGACCGTGGCACCTCCCGTTGCCGCGGCGCGCAACGGACCGCCACTCGGATGGCATCGCCTGGATTTCGAGACGGACGGCGTCATGGGCGTGGGCTCGGAGCGCGCCCTGCGCGAACTGCTCGCGTCCCGTCAGCCGCGCCGCACGGTCGTGGTGGCCGTGATCGATGGCGGGGTCGACACCGCCCACGCGCTGCTCAGGTCGCGTCTCTGGACCAACCCGAAGGAAATGGCGGGCAACGGGAAGGACGACGACCAGAACGGCTACACCGACGACGTGCACGGATGGAACCTGCTGGGCGGCGCCTCCGGCTCGATCAACGAGGAGACGAGCGAACTCACGCGCCTGTACGCTGCCTGCCGCGGACTGCGCGCCGGCACCGGGATCGCGCGTCCCGACGATGCGACCTGCACCAGGCTGTCGGCGACGTACGGCGACAAGCGGCGCGAGTTGGAGGCCAACCGGGATCAGCTCAACAACGTGGCGGCCGCCTACGCCCGCGCCACCGCCACGCTCCGCGAGGTGCTGGGCATCACCGTGCTCACAGCCGATCGCGTGGCCGCCCTGCGGCCCACCACTCCGTCGGTGGCGCAGGCCCAGCGCATCTGGCAACAGCTCGCGGCCGCTGGCGCCGACTCGGCCAAGATCGCCGAGGCCATCGAGAGCGTAGGTCCGCGAGCCACGATCGGCCTCGACACGATGTATTACGGACGCGGTATCGTGGGCGACACGACCCCCGCGCTCCGCCGCCTCAAGCACGGCAACGCCGACGTGACGGGCCCGGATGCGAGCCACGGGACCCACGTGGCCGGGATCATCGCCGCGATGAAGGATGCGTCGGGGAGTGGCGTGGCAGGGATCGCGCCGTTCGCGCAGGTGATGGGGGTCCGCGCGGTACCCAACGGGGACGAGCGCGACGAGGACATCGCGGCCGCCATCCGCTATGCCGTGGACAATGGCGCCCACATCATCAACATGAGCTTCGGCAAGGCGTACTCACCCGGCAAGGCGAGCGTGGACTCGGCCGTGCGTTACGCCGACGCGAAGGGGGTGTTGCTCGTGCACTCCGCCGGGAACGAAGGCGAGGACAACGACAGCGTGGCCGCCTTCCCGGTGGCTGCATATGCCTCGGGTGGAACGGTGCGCAACTGGCTCGAGATCGGCGCTTCGTCGTGGAAGAGCGGCATGGAACTGCCGGCAACGTTCTCGAACTACGGACGCGCGACGGTGGACCTGTTCGCCCCCGGCGTGGACGTGATGTCGACGCTGCCCGGCGACAAGACGGGCGAGGAAAGCGGCACGAGCATGGCGGCGCCGGTGGTCTCGGGCGTGGCCGCGCTGCTCATGGCCTACTTCCCCGACCTCTCCGCGGCCGACGTGCGCGCCCTCATCACGCGCACCGCGCGCCGGCTCCCCGAGCTCGACGTGAAGCGGCCCGGTGAGGAGAGCGCGACCGTGAAGTTCGGGACGCTGTCGAAGACCGGGGGCGTCGTGGACGCGTATGCGGCCGTGAAGGCGGCCCTCGGCGGCAAGGTGGTCACGCCCTGACGGCGGCGCGCGAGCGCGGCCGTGGTGGCGCTGGGAGGCCCCCCGGTGCGCTCGATGTTCGCGCATTCTCTCACCACAGTACTGTGGCGTGGGCGCAAGCTCGCCGTCCGTGGACGGGGTCATTCAATCGCAAGTGGTTGAGTGGCAATGACTTGGTGTAGGCCTGCTGACGGCACGGACCGTGCGGATGTGAAAGGTGCTCCCGCCGCGAAGGCATCGAAGTCAGACGCGCCGCATCAAACCTTATCGGAGTCCAGAATGCCTGCTCGTTCCCGTGTTCCAGTTGCCATGGTCGGCGTCGCCGCCGCCCTCATGCTCGGCGCGTGCGGTGAGCAAACGCTCGTCGCTCCGTCCAGGAATCGCGTTGACCGGATCGCGGCCGACTTCCTCG
>JANLSF010000725.1:0-4373 GCA_031362285.1 Gemmatimonadota bacterium
GCTTCATTTCGCACAGCGATTGCGGGCGTCACGACACGGGGTGGAACCACCCCGAGCACGTGGGGCGGCTGCGGGCGGTGACGCGCGCGCTGCGCGAGGAGCCGGAGCTGTTCGTGGCGTTGCACCATCACGAAGCGCGCCACGCGAGCCCCGACGAACTGGCGCTCGCGCACGATCGCGACTACGTCGAACGGGTGCGGTCGCTCGCGGCCTCGGGTGGGGGGCGCCTCGACGCCGACACCCCGGTGAGCGAGGGCTCGTGGGACGCCGCAACCGCTGCCGTGGGCGCGCTGCTCGACGCCGTGGACTTTGCGATGGATGGCACGGCCACCCGCTCGTTCTGCGCCGTGCGCCCGCCAGGCCACCACGCGCTCCGCGGCGGCGGCATGGGATTCTGCGTGTTCGGGAACGTGGCCGTGGCCGCGCACTACGCGCGCGCACGCCATGGGCTGGAGCGGGTGCTGATCGTGGACTGGGACGTGCACCACGGCAACGGGACGCAGGCGCTGGTGCAGGAGGACCCCGGCATCCGGTTCGTGTCGATGCACCAGTGGCCCTGGTATCCGGGCACGGGGGCGGCCGATGATCGCGGCCCCCGCGGCTCGGTGTGGAACGTGCCGATGGCGGCGGGGCTCGCGCGTGAGGCGTACGTGGAGGCCCTGGAAGGGGCGATCGGCACAGCGACCACGGGATGGGACCCCCAGCTGGTCATCGTGTCGGCGGGCTTCGACTCGATGGCGGGCGACCCGCTCGGCGCCTTCACGTTGACCCCCGACGACTTCGACCGGCTGACGCGCACGCTGGTGGCGCTGGCCGATCGCACGGCGGGGGGGCGCCTCGTGAGTGCGCTGGAGGGCGGCTATGCCCCCGAGGCGGTGGGCCGCGCCGTGATGGCCCACCTCAAGGCGCTGGCCTGAGGGGGCTCGCGGGCTAGCTTTCCCGGTCTCATGGTCGCTCCCCACCTCCTGACCGATCAGGCCGAGCCTGCGCCGGCGCGCCCCGTGTCGCGCGGGCTGCGGTCGTGGCAGCTCAAGCCCGACGGGACGCTGGCCAGCGACCTCTTGCCGCGCGAGCTGGCGGCGGCCCGGACGGCGGCGGCGCCGCTGTGGGTCGACATCGACGTGACCGACCTGCACCAGGCGGCGTGCCTCGAGAACATCTTCAACTTCCACCCGCTCCCGGTGGAGGACACGCTCAATCCGCAGTCGCGGGTCAAGATCGAGGAGTTCCCCGACTACGTGTTCCTGATCGTGCGCGGGGTGACGTACAAGCGCGACACCGAGGATCCGTACGACATCGACACGTACAACCTCTGCTTCTTCCTGGGGCGCGGGTACCTCGTCTCGACGCACCGGGGGCGCGCCGAGCCGATCGAGGAGCTGGTGGGGCGCGTGCTGCGCAGCCCGGACCTGCTGGGGCGCGGGGTGGAGCGGCTGCTGCACGCGATCGTCGATGCGGCCACCGACGCATACTTCCCGGTGATCGACGAGGTGGACAGCCTGCTCGACGGCCTGGAAGAGCGCGTGGTGCAGCGGTTCGACGAATCGGCGCTCGGCGACATCCTGTCCCTCAAGCGGCTGGTGCTGTCGCTGCGCCGTCACCTGGCGCCGCAGCGCGAGGTGCTCTCGGTGCTGACCAACCGGCCCAGCGCCTTCATCGCGCCCGACATGCAGGTGTACTTCCGCGACGTGTACGACCACGTCCTGCGGATCAACGACTCGCTGGAGACGTACCGCGACCTGCTCTCGAGCACGCTCGACAGCTACCTGTCGCAAGTGTCGATCCGGCTGGGGCGCATCACGACCGGCCTGTCGGTGGTGGCGACGCTGTCGGTGCCGTTCGTGGTGATCAGCGGCATGTGGGGGATGAACTTCGAGAGCATTCCGCTGTCGAAGTCGCCGCACGGCTTCTGGCTCATGCTCGGGCTCCAGCTGGGGCTGGGGGCCGGGCTCGTGGGCTTGCTCAAGTGGCGCCGGTGGCTCTAGGCCAAGGGAGGCGGGAGGCGGATGTTCTGTCCTGATTGCGGCACCTGGAATCGCGCGCGCGCGACGCACTGCGTGCGCTGCGTGAACGACCTGCCGCTGCTCGCCGAGCCGCCGCTGGAGAAGCCCGACGAGGAGACGGGGGCGTTGCGCCTCGCGCTCGGGAACCGCTACCGGATCGTCAAGCGGCTCGGGTCGGGGGGCATGGCCCACGTGTACTACGCGGAGCACGAGACGCTGGGGCGCCCGCTGGTGGTGAAGGTGCTGCACCAGGCGCTGGCCAAGGAAGACGAGATGCGCGAGCGGTTCCGCCGCGAGGCGGAGGCGGCGAGCCGGCTGGTGCACCCGTTCATCTGCTCGATCGAGGAGTTCGGCGAGGCGGGGATGATCGTGTACCTCGTGATGCCGTACCTCGCCGGCGGATCGCTGGCCGGGAAGCTGATGGCGACCCGGACGGTGGCGGCGGAGAAGGCGGCCTCGGCAAGTGCGCAGGTGGCGGTGGCCCTCGACTACGCGCACCGGCGCGGCATCGTGCACCGCGACATCAAGCCCGACAACGTGCTGTTCGACGAGGACGGCAACGCGCGCCTCACCGACTTCGGGATTGCGACGGCGCGATTCCACGGGCGACTCACCGCCGGCGGTCGCGCCATGGGGACGCCGCACTACATGTCGCCCGAGCAGGCCATGGGCAAGCTCGTCGACGGGCGTTCCGACCTGTACGGCGTCGGCGTGATGCTCTACGAGTGCGTGGTGGGATTCCCGCCCTTCGACGGCGCCGACGCCTACTCGGTGGGCTACAAGCACGTGCACGAGTCGCCGGTGTCGCCGGACACGGTGAACTCCTCCGTGCCCTCGGCGCTGGCGACCATCATCATGCGCTGCCTCGCGAAGAATCCCGACGAGCGCTACCAGCGCGGCGCCGACCTGGCCGAGGCGCTCCTCCGCTGGCTGGGCCTCGGCAACAACGTCGACACGTGGCGGGCCGCCGGCGTCGCCTGGTCCCCCTTCGTCTCAACCCCCGCCCGCCCATGAAGATCACGCACGACGTCCTCACGCTGACCACCACCCACCCGTTCATCATCGCCCGCGGCGGGACGGACACGTGGCGCACGCTGATGGTGCGCGTCACCGACAAGGACGGCGTGGAAGGGTGGGGCGAGTCGGCGCCGAGCGGGCTGTACGCCGAGACGGTGGACTCGAACATCGCCGTGCTCGAACGGCTGCGGCCGATCCTCGAGGAGGCGGACGCCTGGTCGATCGAGGCCCTCGAGGCCGCGATGCACAAGAACATCACGGGCAACGGCGCGCTCAAGAGCGCGATCAGCGCCGCCGTGCACGACATCATCGGCAAGAAGCTCGGCATTCCCCTCTGGAAGCTGTGGGGGCTCACCCCGGGCAACGCGCCCCGGTCGAGCTTCACGATCGGCATCGCCGCCGACATCGCGACCACGCGGGCGCGTGTGCGCGAGGCGTTCGAGTACCCGATCCTCAAGGTCAAGCTCGGCAGCGACCGCGACCGGCAGATCATCACCGCCGTGCGCGAGGAGGCCCCGGACAAGATGATCCGCGTGGACGCGAACTGCGCGTGGACGGCCAAGCACGCGCTGGCCATGGTGCCGGTGCTGCAGGAACTGGGGGTGGAGTTCCTCGAGCAGCCGCTGCCCGGTCACGACCTCGCGGGGATGCGCTTCGTGCGCGAGCGCTCGGCGCTGCCGATCATCGCCGACGAGTCGTGCGTGGTGTCGAGCGACATCGCCAAGCTCGTGGGGGTCGTGGACGGGATCAACATCAAGGTGGCCAAGTGCGGCGGGCTCGGCGAGGCGATCAAGATGGTCCACATCGCCCGCGCCCACGGCATGTACGTCATGACCGGGTGCATGATCGAGTCGTCGCTGGGCATCTCGGCGGCGGCGCACTTCGCGCCGTTGCTCGATGCCGTGGACCTCGATGGCGCGGCGCTGCTCAAGGACGACCCGTTCAAGGGTGCGACGATCGCCAATGGCGTGACGACCCTGCCGGACGGCCCGGGGCTGGGCGTCACGCGCCGGTAGCGAGGGCCGGCGGGTGCCGCGCCTGGTCGCGGTCGCCGTGCCCGTGCCGCTCTTCGAGCCGTTCACGTATGCGGTGCCCGACGCCCTCGTGGATCGCGTGGTGCCGGGGGCGCGCGTGGTGGTGCCGCTGCGCGGTGGGCGCGAGGTGGGGTTCGTCACCGCCCTCGACGCCACGCTCCCCGAGGGGGTGACGGCGAAGGCGATCCTCGAGGCGCCGGACGCCGAGCCGGCCCTCACGGCGCCGCTGCTCGAACTGGGCCGATGGATCGCGGAGCGCTACGCGACGCCGCCGGGGCTCGTGTACCGGGCGATGCTGCCGGGCGCGATGGGGGTGGCG
>JANLSF010000753.1:0-1571 GCA_031362285.1 Gemmatimonadota bacterium
GGCTTGCCAGCTGCGGTGCGCGGAACGGCAGCGCGCTGCGCCCCGAGGGAGCCGGCGGCGAGCGCAAAGCCGATGGCAGCAGCGAGAACGGAGTGCGAGAGACCGCGCGGCATCAGGATGTGAGGTCGGTGGGGGGGCCAACAGGAGCGACCGCGCCAAGAATATGCCGGTCGCCCGACCCCACCGCCACAGGTGCCGCGGTGCTACGCCTTCTCAGGGGCCGGCTGCGCCGGGACCACGGGCGTTGCCGCCGGGGTCTCGCGCTTGCGCCACTGCGAGGGGCGCTGGGTGGGCTGGGCCAGCTTGTACAGGCGGTTGTTGTAGAACGCCAGCACGCGCTCCTGCACCGATCCCTTCGTGTCGCCCTCGACGGCCTGGAACACGGCATACCGCTGCATGTCGCCGGAGACCGAGAACCACCACCAAAACTCGGCCTTGGGGCCGGTGCGCGCTTCCACGGTGCACGCGTAGTTGCGCCCGTCGGCCTGGAACTCGAATCCCTTGATCATCAGCGGTCCACGTTTGAGTCCCGCAACTTACCCTGTTTCCCTCCCAAACGGGGCTGCTGGGGCGACGCCAAAGGAGGCGTTCGAGGGGTTGCGCCGGGGCTGCGCCGGACCCCCGAAATGCCACTACCGCCTTGCCACCAGCTCGATCTCGACGCGCGCGTTGAGGGGCAGCCCGGCCACCGCCACGGTGGTGCGTGCGGGGAAGGGACGGGTGAACCGCGACTCGTAGGCCGCGTTCATGGCCGGGAAGTCGGCCATGCTGGTGAGGTACACGTTGCACTTGATCACGTGGTCCATGGTCAACCCGGCGTCGGCGAGCACCGCCGCGAGGTTGTCGAAGGCGCGCATCGTCTGCGCGCCCACGTCGCCGTCAATGAGCTTGCCCGTGGCGGGGTCGATGGGGGTCTGTCCGGAGCAGTACAGCAGGTCGCCGGCCCAGACGGCGGCGGAATAGGGGCCGATGGCGGCGGGGCCACGGGGGCTGGTGACGTGCTGGCGGATGGGCACGGGAGGGCTTGGCGAGGGTGAAGGGCGCGAAGGCGACCACGACATGGTAGCGCGTGGGGGGAAGCAGGGGGACCCGCTGAAGATGTGCGCCCCGTCAGCGCACGCGCGCGGCGAGGATGGCCTCGGGTGAGCGCACCACCCCGCCCTGCACCACCTGGCGGATGCGCCGCGTGTTGCGGATGTCGGCCAGCGGGTCGGCGTCGAGGAGCAGGAGGTCGGCGAGCTGTCCCGCCTCGATGGCGCCGAGGTTGGCCTCCTGCCGGAGGATGCGTGCGTTCTCGAGGGTGGCCGAAGCGAGCACGTCGGCGGCGCCCATTCCCGACTGCACGAGGAGCTCCATCTCGTGGTGGACCGACGCCCCGGGGGTGACCTGTGGCTCCGGGGCGTCGGTGCCCACGAGGATGCGCGCGCCGGCGCGGTGGAGCAGCCCCACCAGTTGCTGGTAGCGCTCGAAGGTGCGCTGCCGGATGGCCAGCGGGCCGCTGCTGAAGTCGGGGAGGCGGCGCGGGTTGTCGGCAAGCCAGTAGTCGCGCAGGCGCTTCGGCACGAGCGTGT
>JANLSF010000789.1:0-11287 GCA_031362285.1 Gemmatimonadota bacterium
TCGCCGCCGATGCGGGCCACGATGTCGCTGGACCGGCCGCTCTGGTCGAGTAGCGCGGCCACCTGCTTGAGCACCGCGTCCCCTTCGACGTGGCCGAAGGTGTCGTTGTACGACTTGAAGTTGTCGAGGTCGAGCAGCACCAGCGAGAGGGGCGCCCCGTAGCGGGTGGCGCGATCGATCTCCATTTCCAGGGCCTGCTCGAAGGCGCGGCGATTCATCAGCCCGGTGAGCGTGTCGGTGGCCGACTGCACCGCGAGCAGGGCGTTCGTGCCTTCGAGCTCCCGCTGGTAGGCCTCGAGCTGCTTCTGGTACTGTTGCCGTTCCACGGCCTGCCGGGCGAGGGCCGCGAGCGAGGATCGCAGCTCCAGCAGCGACATGACCTGCCGCGACAGCGCTTCGAGGGCCCGATACTGGGTGTCGGAGAGCGTGCGGGGCACCCGGTCGATCACGCAGAGCGTGCCGAGGCCGACCCCGGACGAGGTCACGAGGGGCGCGCCGGCGTAGAAGCGGATGTGAGGGTCCGCCGTCACGAGCGGGTTCATCGCGAAGCGATCGTCATCCTGCGCGTCGGCCACGACCATCAGCTTCGTGGGATCGAGGATCGCATGCGCGCAGAAGGCGAGGTCGCGCGAGGTCTCCGGCACCGCGAGGCCCACGCGCGACTTGAACCACTGGCGATCGCCGTCGATCAGGCTGACGAGGGCAATCGGCGCCTCGCAGATCTGCGAGGCGAGAAAGGTGATGTCGTCGTAGGCCGCTTCGGGCAACGTGTCGAGGATGGCGTACGCCTGCAGCGTCGCGAGCCGTTCGGTCTCGTTCTGGGGAAGGGCGGCTGCCGGCATCGGTGCCTCGTTGATGCGTCGTTCACGCAGTGTCCCGAACGACGGGGAGGGGCGGCCCACCATGGGCGCCGGACTGCCACGAGTATCGGCGCGCCGCCCGGCGGCATGACCGGGAAGCGCCGTGCTGACGGCAGGGCAGTAAACGGCTGTTTCCTTCCGCGCCGGCGGGGTGCTCCCGACCGCTATCCGGGGGTCGCCGAGGTGGCATCCGCCTCGGGCGCGACGAGCTCGAAGTAGTCGGTGTGCCCCTCGAGCCGCTTGAAGCAGAGCATCACCGATCGCGTCGCCGAGCGTGGCCGGTGCACCGTGCCGCCGGGGATGGTCACCAGCTGGCCGGGGCCCACGTGGAGCGTGGCGCCCTCGAAGATGTCGAGGGTCAGTTCCCCCTCGAGCACGAGGAAGCACTCGTCGGTGCCGGCGTGGGAGTGCCAGTCACCCTCGCCCTGGAAGACGGCCAGCCGCATGCCGCTGTCGTTCACCCGCGCCAGCATGCGGTTGGGTGCGCCCGGAGCGAATGCGGCCGCTTCGCGGCCCACGTCCACGACCGTGAGTGGCGCGGGCGGCGCCTGTCGTCGCTCGCTGCTCATCTCAGGCCGATCCACCCGTCAGACGCACGGTTCCATGGCGCGAGGTGAAATGGGCTTCAGGATCGGCTTGCCGATCGGCGTGCCGGACGATCCGGTGGGCGCGCTCGCGGCGCCCCCGGTCACGTCGGCGGCTTCCGCGTCGGTCACGGCCTGCGGGCCGCGACGTGACGGGCTCTTGTCGGCTGCGCTTCGTTCGATGGTCATCAGGTGCACCTGGTCTCGTACGGTTGTGGCGTGCGTGGCGCCGGGGGTCAGAGTGCGGCGTCGCCAGATTCGGATGTCAGCCCGGTCAGTCGGTCACCAGCAGGGATCAATGGCTCGCGGAACCACCGGCTTCAGGATCGGCTTGAGGATCGGCGTTCCTGACGCACCGGTCGGCGCGCTCGTGGCGCCGCCCTTCACGTCCAGTGCGTCAGCGTCGCTCAGCTTCGCGGTTCCACGATCGGGATGCTGATTCCTTGATGAACCATGTGCCTTGTCCATGCGAGACTCCGGCGTGCGCAAGTGCGGGTCAGAAGCAGGGGATGATCGAGCGCGGATTGATCGGCTTCAGGATCGGCGCGTGCGGCGGTGACACCGGCGATGCGCTGGCGACACCCCCCTTCACGTCCTTCGCGTCCGCATCGCTCACCTTCGCAGGTCCGCGGTCGGACTGCTGATTCTTTGATGATCGTTTTGCCTTGTCCATGAGAGACTCCGAAGGGCGTTCGAGGGTCAGATACAAGGGACGATGGAGCGCGGATTGATCGGCTTCAGGATCGGCGCGTGCGGCGGTGACACGGCCGACGCGTTGATGGCGCCGCCCTTCACGTCGGCCGCCTCGGCGTCGCTCAACGGCTTGGTGGCGCGAGCGGAAAGGTCCTTGTCGGGCGAACCCGGGGTATTGGGCATCGGGTGGTCCTCGTGTGTGCGCCGTCGAGAAGCGGTGGCGTCTACCACCGCCCTCCAGGCTACTCCCGCGAATATGGGCGCTCTGAGCGGAGGGGCAATGGTGCAGGTCCCGCTCCAACTGTGACGCAACGCGCCAAACCGCCCCGTGCCGCCCCGATCCGCCCCAGGCGCCTCAGCCGGGCGCTGGCACCCGCGCGAGCGGCGCTCCGCGCCGACTGAGCACGTAGTCGGCCTCCAGCGGCCGGGTCACCATCCGGCGGAACCGGCCGACGTTCTCGGGCCAGAGGGTTGAGTTGCGCCCATTGCGATCGAGGTACCAACTGCGGCAGCCGCCGCTGTTCCACACCGTCGGCGCCAGTCGTTCGTGCACCCAGCTCACCCAGCGCGCCTGCGCCTCCGCGCTCGGCTCGGCCGCGTCGGCGTCGCGCTCCCGCAGGAGGGCTAGCACCCCCAGCACATGCTCGATCTGCGCCTCGACCATGAGCATCACGGAGTTGTGGCCCAAGCCCGTGTTGGGGCCCAGCAGGAAGAACAGGTTGGGGAACCCCGCTTCGGTGGTGCCCATGTAGGCGGCCGGGCTGCCGCGCCACGCCTCGGCGAGCGAGGTGCCCTGCCGACCGACGACGAGTGGTGCGATCGGCGGGTCGGTGGCGCGAAAGCCGGTGCCGAAGATGATCACGTCGGCGGGGTGGAGCCGTCCGTCGTCGGTGACGACCCCATCGGCCACCACCGCTTGCACGTGGTCCGTGACCAGTTCGACGTTCGGCTGTGCGACGGCCGGGAAGTAGTCGTCGGACACGAGGATGCGCTTGCAGCCGATGGTGTACGATGGCGTGAGCTTGGCGCGCAGCCCGGGGTCGGCAACCTGCGCGGCCAGGTGGCGCTTGGCGACCCACTCAACGGCCCGCGCAGCGCGCTTGTGCCGAAACGGGATGAACATCAACTCGCGCAGCGCGTACAATGCGGCGCGTTCGACCTGCTGCGCGGTCGGCAGCCGTCGGTAGAGCGAGCGCCGCCACGCCGGCACGGCCCGGTCGAACCGTGGCATCACCCACGGCGGAGTGCGCTGGAACAGGCTCAAGTGCGCCACGGTCGGCTGGATCTGCGGGACAAACTGGATGGCCGAGGCGCCGGTGCCGATGACGGCCACGCGCTGGCCAGCCAGACCGACCTCGTGGTTCCACTGCGCCGAATGGAAGCTCGGCCCCGCGAACGCGGCCAGTCCCGGGATTGCCGGCATGACCGGATCGGACAGCGGCCCGGTGGCGATCACCAGGGCATCGGCCGTCCAGCTTCCACCGGTGGCGGTCACGTTCCACTGCCGCTTGGCATCGTCCCACGCGGCGCCGGTGACCTCCTGTCCGAACACGAAATGCCGCGCGATGTCGAACCGTTCCACGCACCGCTGCAGGTAGGCCCAGATCTCCGCCTGCGGCGAGAAGGTGCGACTCCAGTCGGGGTTGGGCGCGAAGGAGAAGGAGTAGAGCGACGACTGCACGTCGCACGCGCACCCCGGGTAGCTGTTGTCGCGCCAGGTGCCGCCCGGATCGCGCCCGCGCTCGAGGATGACGAAGTCGTCGATCCCCCGCTGCCGCAGCCGGATGGCCATGCCGATGCCGGAGAATCCGCCCCCGACAATGATGAGGCGCACGCGCTACCGGAACTCGGTCATCAAGGCGTCGAGCGCCGCACTGCCCGGGCAGAGTTGCGCGTACGGCACGTCGACGAGCGGGGTCGGCACGGTGTGGAGGTGGTCGTGCATCTCGCGTCCGCTCTCGTCGAGGAACAGCAGTCCGGTGGCGATCTCGCCACGCGCATTGCAGCCGGCGACGTGCGCATAGGCCGCCGCGCGATCGGTCGGATCGTGCTCACCACGGCCCGAACGGAGCCGGACGCTGCTGCCGTCGTGCATCTGCACCACGGACACGTCGGCGGCGGCATCGGGCAGGGTGATCTCGCGCCGGAGCGGAACGAAGTCGGTGTGCACCTCCTCCGCCCCGTGCGCGCGGGTGTGGGCGTAGCTCTTGGTCGACCCCTCGTGATCGTTGAACGACACGCACGGCGAGATCACGTCCACGATCGCGAATCCCCGGTGCGCGAGGCCGGCCTTGAGGATCGGCACCAGCTGCTGCTTGTCGCCCGAGAACGAGCGCGCCACGAACGTTGCGCCGAGGGTGAGGGCGAGGAGCACCGGGTCGATCGGCGGCTGCTCGTTGGCTACGCCCTGCTTGCTCGTGGAGCCGATGTCGGCGGAGGCGGAGAACTGCCCCTTGGTCAGTCCGTAGACGCCGTTGTTCTCGAGCACGTACAGCATGTTCACGTTGCGCCGAATGGCATGCGACAGCTGCCCGAGGCCGATGGAGAGCGAATCGCCGTCGCCGGAGACGCCGATGTAGATGAGGCCGCGGTTGGCGGCCGATGCCCCGGTGGTCACCGACGGCATCCGCCCGTGCACGGAGTTGAAGCCGTGCGACTGCTTCATGAAATACGCCGTCGTCTTGGACGAGCAGCCGATGCCGGACATCTTCGCGGCCCGGTGCGGCGGGAGGTCGAGCTCCCAGGTGGCCTGCACGATGGCCGCCGTCACCGAATCGTGGCCGCATCCCGCACACAGGGTGGACATGCCGCCCTCGTAGTCGCGGACCGTGAGCCCGAGCCCGTTCCGGCGGGCCGAGGGATGGGCAACCGGCGGCTTGGCGATGGACGTCATGCGGGCACTCCCGTGAGGTGACGCGTGACGCCCTGCACCACCGCGGTGGCGCTGAGCGGGAGGCCGGCGTAGTCGAGGACCGGGATCATCGAGTCGCGCGGAACGCCGAGCTCGATGGTGAGCAGCGAACGCAGCTGCGCATCGCGGTTCTGCTCGATCACGAACAGCTTCTCGTGCCGCTCGAGGAAGTCGCGCACGGCGGCGCCGAAGGGGAAGCCGCGAATGCGCATCACGTCGGCCACGACGCCCACGTCACGCAGCCGGTCGGCGGCCTCGCGCACGGCGGCGTCGCAGCCGCCCAGCGTCACGAGCCCGACATCGGCGCCCGGTTGCAGCCGGATCACGGGTTGCGGCACGGCCTCGGCGGCATGGGCGAACTTGCGGGCCAACCGGTCCATGACCTCCTGATAGGCGGCCGAGTCCTCGGTGTAGGCGGCGTGCTGGTCGTGGCCGGAGCCGCGCACGAAGTACGCGCCCTTGGCGCCGGAGCCGGGCAGGGTGCGCGCCGCGATGCCGTCGCCATCCACGTCGCGATAGCGGGAAAAGCGCGGCAGGGCCGCGAGGGCATCGGCGTCGAGCACCTTGCCGCGATCGGGGCGGAAGGCGTCGTCCCACGCGAGGCGCGGCACCATCCAGTCGTTCATCCCGATGTCGAGGTCGAGCGCCACGAACACGGGCGTCTGGAATCGTTCGGCCAGGTCGAACGCCTGCACCGACATGTCGAAGCACTCGTGCGGGTTGGCCGGGAAGAGGATCGGGTGCTTGGTGTCGCCGTGCGAGGCGTAGGCGAGCGACAGCAGGTCGGCCTGTTGCGTGCGCGTCGGCATCCCGGTGGCGGGCCCGCAGCGCTGCACGTCGAAGAAGACGCAGGGGATGTCGGTGTAGTACGCGAGCCCGATGAACTCCTGCATCAGCGAGATGCCGGGTCCGGAGGTGTTGGTGAAGGCGCGCGCACCGGCCCACCCGGCGCCGATGGCAATGCCGGCCGCGGCCAGTTCGTCCTCGGCCTGCAGGATCGCGTAGCGCCGGTGGCCCGTGTCGGGATCGACGCGATAGCGCTCGCAGAACGCCTTGAACGCCTCCATGAGTCCCGTGGCCGGCGTGATCGGATACCACGCGCCGACCGTGGCCCCGGCGTACAGGGCGCCGAGGGCGGCGGCCGAGTTGCCGTCGATCAGGATCGAGTCGCGCGTGGCGTCCATGCGCTCGAGGTGGAACGGGAGCGGGCAGTCGAAGTGCGCCTTGGCGTAGTCGTATCCGAGCTTGAGCGCCGTGAGGTTGGCCTTGAGCACGGCCGGCTTCTTGCCGAACCGCTCGGCGAGCATCTGCTCCGGGATCGCCATGTCGAGCGCCAGGAGCGCGCCCAGCGTGCCGGCGTAGACCGAGTTGCGCAGGAGGGTGCGATCGCGGTCGCGCGTGAACGCCTGGTTGCACATCGCGCCGAACGGGACGCCGAGGAAGGTGACATCGTCGCGCGACAGCGCGGGGTCGAGCGGGAAGCTCGAGTCGTGCACGACGATGCCGCCCGGGCGCACGGTGGCGATGTCCTTGGCGTAGCTGGCCGGGTTGAGCGCCACCACGAGGTCGATCTCGGTGGGGCGCGCGGTGTAGCCCTCGGCGCTCACGCGGATCTCGTACCAGGTGGGCAGCCCCTGGATGTTGGACGGGAAGACGTTCTTGCCGGTGACGGGAATGCCCATGCGGAAGATGGATTGCATGAGGAGCCCGTTCGCGCTGGCGGACCCGGTGCCGTTCACGGTCCCCATCTTGAAGGCGAAATCGTTGATGCCGCTCACTTGGCCTCCCGGCCGGCATAGGGCAGGAGCAGGTCGAAGGTGCGCATGTCCCACGCGGCGGTGGGGCAACGTTCGGCGCAGAGGGAGCAGTGCAGGCAGACGTCCTCGTCCTTGACCATCACCCGCTTGGTCTGGGGCAGGGCGTCCGACACGTACACGGCCTGCGTGAGGTTGAGGGCGGGCGCGGTGAGGCGCGTGCGCAGCTCCGCTTCCGGCGTGGAGTTGGTGGTGATCGTCAGGCAGCTGGTGGGGCAGACGTCCACGCAGGCATCGCACTCGATGCACAGCGACGGCGTGAAGTGCGTCTGGATGTCGCAATTGAGGCAGCGCTGCACCTCGTGCGCCACCTGCGCCGCGGTGAACCCGAGTTCCACCTCGGCGCCGAGGTCGGCAAACCGCTTCTCGATCGCCTCGTGCGTCATCTTGGCGCGCGCGGCGGCATCGTAGTCGTTGGAGTAGCCCCACGCGTGCATGCCGACCTTGGCGCTGGCGAGCGTCATGCCCATGGGCGGGCGCTCGGCCACCGAGCGCGCCTCGCAGTGCGCGTGGATGGAGATGGCCGCCTGGTGCCCGTGCTCGACGGCCCAGATGATGTTCTCGGGTCCCCAGGCGGCGTCGCCGCCGAAGAAGATGCCGGCGCGAGTGCTCTGGTGGGTGGCCCGGTCGACCACGGGCATCTCGTAGCGGTCGAACTCGAGGCCGAGGTCGCGCTCGATCCACGGGAAGTGGTTGTCCTGCCCGATGGCGAGGATCACCGTGTCGCACGGGACCACCACCGTGCCGAGCACGGTGCTCGACTGCCGGCCCTTGTCGTCGATGGTCCAGGCGAGCTGCTCGAACTCGAGCCCGGTGAGGCGTCCACCCTCGACGATGAACCGCCTGGGGGCGTGGTTCTCCACGATCTCGACGCGCTCCTCTTCGGCGTCCTCGAGTTCCCAGGGCGAGGCCTTGAAGTACTTCCGGCCGCGCCGCGCCACCACCTTCACGTCCTTGGCCCCGAGTCGCCACGCGGTGCGACAGCAGTCCATGGCGGTGTTGCCGACGCCGATGATGAGCACCCGTGGCCCCACCTCCGTCACGTGGCCGAAGTGCACGCTGGCCAGCCAGTCGATGCCGATGTGCACCTGCGACGGCGCGTCGGACCGGCCCGGAAGGTCGAGCTCCTTCCCCTTGGGGGCACCGCTGCCGACGAAGACGGCGTCGTACCCCTCGCCGAGGAGGGCTTTGAGGCTCTCCACCCGCGTGTCGTACTTCATGGTCGCGCCCATGCCGATGATGTTCTGGCACTCCTCGTCGAGCACGGAGGCGGGCAGCCGGAAGGCGGGAATGTTGATGCGCATGAGGCCGCCCGGTTCGGCTCGCGCCTCGAGGATCGTGACGTCGTACCCCAGCGGCAACAGGTCGTTCGCCACCGTGAGCGAGGCCGGTCCGGCGCCGATGCACGCGATGCGCTTGCCGTTCCGGATTGCGGGCGCCTTGGGGAGGCGGTCGCTGACGTCGCCCCGATGGTCGGCGGCAAACCGCTTGAGCCGGCAGATGGCGACCGGCTTCTCCTCCACGCGCACGCGGCGACAGGCCGGTTCGCAGGGGCGGTCGCAGGTGCGGCCGAGGATTCCCGGGAAGACGTTTGACTCGCGATTCAGCATGTACGCGTCGTCGTAGCGGCCCTGCGCGATCATCCGGAGGTAGCCCGGCACGTTGGTATGCGCCGGACAGGCCCACTGGCAGTCCACGACCTTGTGGTAGTACCCCGGATCCGAGACGTTCGTTGGTGCCATCGCGTTGATTTCCTCCTGTGGGACGGAGCAACAATGGAGTGTAGCGCGCGCGAGGGGAAGGCGGGACAGTGGACAGGGTGGCGGGGAGCCGCCTGACCGGGGGGTTGGGGGAGGCGGAGCGAGTCTTCGACCTCTCCGGCGGTGGCTCCGTTCCGTGAAGCGGGAGCGTCGAGCGGCCTCGAGTTCCGCGAGTCCGGGTCAGGTGGCGCGAGCGCCAGCACTCGTCGTTGGCGCCGCGTAGTACCGCATGGCACATGGTGGAGCAGGATCGACGCTGGGAAGGGTTGCGCGGGCGGCGCTATTCGTGACCTTCGCGGCGGGCGGACTCGGCGCGCAGTCACCCGCGACCGGACCCTCGCCGCGCCCTGGGCCGGTCGCGCCAAGCACCGCGGAGCCACCGGCCGCCGCGAAGCACACCCTCGCCGCACGTCTCGCCTCGAGCCCGATCGTGGTGGACGGCGCGCTCGACGAGGGTGCCTGGCAGGGGGCGCCGGTGGCCGGCGACTTCGTGCAGGGGGAGCCTCGTACGGGGCAGCCCGCCACGGAGGCCACCGAGGTGCGGGTGCTGTACGACGCGAGCACCCTCTACATCGGAGCCTACCTGCACGACCGCGAGGCGGCCGGCATCATCGTCAACGACATCAAGAAGGACTTCAAGGAAGAGGAGCAGGACGACTTCGAGGTGCTGCTCGACACCTTCCACGACAAGCAGAACGGCTACCTGTTCATCACCAACCTGCTCGGCGCCCGCGCCGACCGGCAGGTGGCGAACGAGGGGAAGGAGGTCAACGCCAGCTGGGACGCGGTGTGGACGGTGAAAACGAGCCGCGTGACCGACGGCTGGATCGTGGAGATGGCGATTCCGTTCAGTTCGCTGCGGTACGACTTCACGTCGGCGCCCGACTGGGGGCTCAACTTCTCGCGCCACGTGCGCCGCAAGAACGAGGTGGATTTCTGGGCACCGGTGCCCCGCGCCTTCACGATGACCCGGGTCTCGGTGGCCGGCGACCTCACGGGGCTGGACCGCGAGGGCTCGGCGCGCGACCTGCGGGTGAAGCCGTTCGTGGCGGGACGCACCGTGCGGTCGCGGGGCGGCGCGACCTATGACAATCGCGCCGAGGTCGGGCTGGACCTCAAGTGGGGGGTGACCAAGGGGCTGACCTTCGATGCCACGGTCAATCCCGACTTCGCGCAGGTGGAGGCCGACGAGCAGCAGGTGAACCTGACGCAGTTCTCCCTGTTCCTGCCGGAGAAGCGCGAGTTCTTCCTCGAGAACTCGGGGATCTTCTACGTGGGCGACGCGGCGCGGAACAATCGCGTGGCGCTCTCGCCGACGCCGGACGAGGACCTGCTCCTCTTCTACAGCCGGCGCATCGGACTGAGCAGCGCGGGCGACCCGATCCCGATTCCGGCCGGAATGCGCCTCACCGGGCAGGTGGCCGGGCTCCGGGTGGGGGTGCTGTCGATGAACACGCAGCGGTTCGCCTCCACGCCGTCGAACAATTTCTCGGTGCTGCGGCTCCGGCAGAGTCTCTGGCCGGGCAGCGACGTGGGGGTCGTGGTGCAGAGCCGGCAGGGGCTCGACAGTGCCGGGAGCTGGAACCGGGTGTTCGGGGGCGATGCGAACATCCGCTTTCCCGGCAACATCGACTGGAGCAGCTACCTGATCGGGACGCGCACGCCGGGGATGAGCGGCGGGCAGTACGCCTGGCGCTCGAGCGTGAGCCACGAGGACAACTACCTCCACTACAAGGCCGGCGTCCTCGAACTGGGCCAGGGCTTCGCCGACGACATGGGCTACTTCCGTCGGACGGACGTGCGGAAGTACCTGCTTGACGTCGGCCTCCGCCCGCGCCCGGAGTGGGGACGCGCGCTGGGGATTCGCGAGCTGCACCCGCACCTGGTGTGGAACTACTACGAGGACCTGCAGGGGCAGATGGTGGGCAAGTTCCTGCACACGGGACAGACGTTCTTCCTCGAGAACGGCGGCTACGTCGAGTTGTCGGTGAACCCCAAGTTCCAGCGGATCGACACGCCGTACGCCATCAACCCCTCGATCGCGGCCATCCCGGCCGGATCGTACGCGTGGACCGAGTACCAGCTGATCGGCGCCACCGACGCCAGCCGTCCGCTGTCGGTATCGTACACGATCATCGGCGGCGGGTTGTGGAGCGGCACGCAGCGCACGCAGCAGTTCGCCGTGTCGCTCCGGCCCTCGTACCACCTTTCGGCGACGGTCGGCGTGGTGCACACCGAGGCCATCCTCGACAACCCCAAGGCGAGCTTCGAGGCGTTGCTGTGGACCGCGCGCACGACGTACTCGTTCACGACGAACATGTTCTTCGACGCGCTGGCGCAGTACGACCCGCACGCGCACACGCTGAACGCCAACCTGCGCTTCAACCTCATCCACCACCCGCTGTCCGACCTGTTCATCGTCTTCAACGAGCAGCGGATCACGGTGCCGGGGGGCCCGAGCGCGGGGCGCGGGGTGATCGTGAAGTTCACGCAGATGGTGCAGCTGTAGGGCGGCGTCCATCGGCTGTGAGGCGTGGCCCCGGCCCGCTAGATTCATCGGCAATGCGCCCCCTCGCCCCCCGCCCGTGACCGCTCCCACCGCCGACCACGAGCAGCTCGTGGCCGCCATCGGCCAGCGGCGCACCTTCGCCATCATCAGCCATCC
>JANLSF010000476.1:0-3067 GCA_031362285.1 Gemmatimonadota bacterium
GGGAGGAGATCGCCGCCGTCGTCGCGGCGCTCGAGATTCCCGTGCTCGGCAACGGGGATATCAAGACGCCCCACGACGCGATCCGGATGTGGCAGCAGACGAATTGCGCCGGCATCATGATTGCCCGCGGGTCGTTCGGGCAGCCGTGGATCTTCGACCAGACGCGGGACCTGCTCGAGGGGCGACCCATGCGCGCCACCCCGCCGGTGAGCGAGCGGTTCCGGATCGCGCTGGAGCATGCGCGCATGGCCCAGGAGTACGAGGCGGACCCGCGCGGCGCGGCGATCGAGTTCCGGAAGCACCTGGGATGGTACGTGAAGGGGCTGCCGGGGTCGGGCGACCTCCGCCGCCGCCTGCATGCGGTGAACACCCTCGGGGAAGTCGAGGGGATCTTCGCCGACTACCTCCATCATGGTCCCGCCGACGACGATGCCGATACGGCGCGCGCGGCCGAGGCATCGGCCGCATGACGCGCGAGGCGACCACGTGACCGCCTTGCTCGACATCCTGCCCCTGTTGCAGGGCGCGATGCCGATTTCCTATCGCCTGTTCGGCGTGTGGCCGATGCTGCTGATCACGACGGTCGCGGTGTTCGTCGCGGCCCTGCTGGCGATCCGCGAACCGCCCGTCGATGCCGACGTCGCACGCCGCATCGGCATGGTGTGCATGGTCCCCGCGATGCTCCTGACCGTCTTCACCGGCGGGCTCCAGTCCCCGGGGATCGTGCTCGTCGCGCTCTGTGCGCTCGCCATCTCGGTGCCCCATGGTCCCGGCATGGCGCTCGTCGGGTCGCTCGCCGCGATGACGACGCTGCTCGGCATGGAGACGCTGTTCACGAAACGCATCGTCTGGGCGCCCACCTTCCTCGCGGCGTCGGTGCTGGTGTCCACGGCGGTGATCCCGCGGTGGCTCGCCGGCCGGATGCGGCGACAGGTCGAGGCGGCGGAGCGACGGGCGGCCCAGGTGGAGGAGCTGCTCCAGCAGGGTCGCGTGGGCCCTCCGGCCCCCGAGCGCCCCGAGAGCCTGCCGCGCAGCGCCCGCCTCGACGTCGCCGCTGGCTCGCCGGTGATCGCCTACCTGCGCATCCTGCGCGACTCGGTGGGAGCCGACGAAGCGGTGCTGTGGCGCCCCCGGCACGACGATCCGGCCGTCCTCGTGGCCTGGGCGTGGAGCGGCGATGACGCCGCCGGCCCGACGTCCTTCCGGAACGAGGAGTGGCTGCCCCTGGTCGCGTGGGCAGCGGACAACGGCACCGTCAACTTCGACGCCAGCGGCGGCATGCCCTGCCTCGCCGCCGTGTCGGTGTCGCCGCGCATCGGGGCCTTGTCCGGCGGCGCACTCTCCGTGTCACACCGCAGCGGCATGCGGGTGGACCGTGAGGAGCTCAAGCGGTGGCTCCCGCGCCACGCGGACCATCTGGCCGACATGCTCGCCCTGCTCGAGAGTGGGGACGAGGTCGCGCGGCAGAATTCGACCACGCTGGCCCTGCTGCAGGCCGCCACCGACTTCCAGAAGAGCCGCTCGATCGAGACGCTGGGCGCCGAGATCTGCCAGAGCGCCCTCGACGTGACGGGGGCGGCCCACGCGGCCTTGATCCGGTGGCAGCCCGAAGCGCGGAAGGGGGAAGTGCAGGCAACCTCGCCCGGTGCCCCCGTGCGCGTCGGACTGGTGATCACCGATGACTCGGCCGTTGGCGGCAGTTGCCGAGAGGCGACGCCCCTGACGTGGGAGGACGCCCGCGAGCTGTCGCGCCTCGCGGTGGTGTACGGGCGCGCCGAACCGCGCCGTTCCGTGACCTCGATCGGCGTGGTGCCACTGGTGCGTCCCGAGGGCGTCGTGGGCGCGATCGTGGTGGAGGGCGACGAGGTGAACCGGGTGCGCGGCGAATCGGTGCGCGCCCTCCGCCTCCTGGGGGCGATTGCGGCGGTCTCGCTCGAATCGCAATTCGAGTACGAGGAGGTGGAGCGTCGCGCTCGGACCGACGCGCTCACGGGCCTCGCCAACCGCCGCCATTTCGAGGAGCAGTTGGAGCGCCTCCTCGACGAGTGCGACCGGTATGGCGGCCCCGTCTCGCTCGTGGTGGCCGACCTCGACCATTTCAAGAAGGTGAACGACAGCTACGGGCACGACGTCGGCGACGCGGTGCTGCAGCACGTGGCCACGGCGTTCAAGGACGGCGTGCGCACCGTGGATATCGTGACGCGCTATGGAGGCGAGGAGTTCGCCTGCCTCCTGCCGCAGACCGACCTGCAAGGGGCCTTGGAGTTCGCCGAGCGGATGCGGAAGTCGCTGGAGTCGCGCGACGTGGTGGCCAAGGCGCACACTATCCCCGTCACCTGCTCCCTCGGCGTGGCCACCTACGGCGGGTTGGTCCCGATTCCACGTGGCGAACTGTTCTCGCTGGCGGATCGGGCCCTCTACCGGTCCAAGCAGCAGGGGAGAAATCAGGTGAGCGCACACGACGCAACCGATTCCACTCCAACTACTTGAGTGGCGATCCATTGACCAACGCGCGCGAAGGTGCTACAATAAAGGTGTAGTACAGGGGGCGACCGGCTTCGATTGTGTCGGTGACCTTGTGGCTGCGTGCTCAGGTGCCGGGTCCTGGTGAATCCTTCGGCAAAAAACCAACTGCCAACACTCAACTGGCCCTCGCTG
Source organism: Gemmatimonadota bacterium (assembly GCA_031362285.1). Lineage (GTDB taxonomy): Bacteria > Gemmatimonadota > Gemmatimonadetes > Gemmatimonadales > Gemmatimonadaceae > JACPPC01. Next base: position 2,659 of record JANLSF010000476.1, read on the forward strand.
CGTAACCTTCGGGTTCCGTAAGCGTTGCCACGAAGGGAGCCCCTCCCGGGGCGGCCTTCGTCGGTATCATAGTTCCGGGATAGTGAATCGTCACGCCGTCGGGCGGTTCGCGAACTCTAGACGGCTCACCTGAGGGTGGGTGGCCTGCTGGCCAGCTCTCGGGAACATCAATCAGCAGGATACGCACGTAGATGCCGTGAGCAATCCAATGCAAGACGGGAGTTCAACTCTCCCCGCCTCCACCTGCTCGACCTGACGCGAAGGGCGGCCTCCCCACGGGAGCCGCCCTTCGTCGTTTCGCTGGTTCCCGTGGAGCCGGTCGCGCGCCCGACAGGCTTACCGATAGATCGGCCGCACGCGCCCGTCGCGCCCAACGATGCCGCTCGGCTTGATCAGCTGCTCGGACACC
>JANLSF010000479.1:0-2999 GCA_031362285.1 Gemmatimonadota bacterium
AGTTCGTAGCGCGTGTAGGCGTCGGCCTCGGAACCGCGCACCGCGTGCTGGGCATGCGCCGCGAGCGGGAGCACGAGGAGTATCGGGAGGACGCGGCTGGCTCGGCGCATGGAGCGGTCCGGGTGGAGGAATGTCTGACCAACGATACGACGACCGCCCACGCGCCAACAGTCGCCCGCCGGGTGTCGCCCTGTCGCGCGAGCGATTGAACTCGCACCTTTCACCCCTGCGCCGCTGCCCTTCACGCGCCCTGACCCGTCCTCCGCGCCCCCCTCCGAGGCCACCATCGCGTCCTGCCTGAGCTCGTCGTGATCACCGATCCCGTTCTCGTGGATGACTGGCACCCCGTGGCTACGCCGGCCCAGGTGGACGTGCGCGGCATCCTGGGGGTGCGGCTGCTCGGCCGCGACCTCGTGCTCTGGAAGTCTGCCACCGCGTACCACGCCTGGCACGACCTGTGTGTCCATCGTGGCGCGCGCCTCTCGGGCGGTGTCCTCGCAAACGGCTGCCTGCGCTGCCCGTACCACGGCTGGACGTACGATGCGTCGGGTGCGTGCGTCGCGATGCCCGCGCATCCCGGGCAGCAGCCTCCGGCCAAGGCGCGCGCGACCACGTATCGGGTGCGCGAGCGGCATGGCCTCCTCTGGGTCACGCTGGGAGAGCCCGCACACGACGTGCCCGCCTTTCCCGAGTGGGGCGCCCCCGGCTTCGCCACCGCGGTGTGCGATCCGATCCCGCACGTCGAGGCCCACGGCCCGCGCCTCGTCGAGAACTTCCTCGACGTCGCCCATTTCCCCTTCGTGCACGAAGGAGTGCTCGGCGACCAGGCGCACGCCGAGATGGAGGACTACGAGGCACGGGTGGGGCCGAAGGGGGTGGAGTCGGACCCGGTGTACCTCTGGCAGCCGGTGCAGCATGGGGCCCATGCCGGCGGGCGCGTGAGCTACACCTACCGCGTGGAGCGGCCGTTCACCGCGCACATGACCAAGCAGGTGCCGGCAGGGTGGTGGGGCCCCGACGCGCCGGCCGCCTCGCACGGGCTGATGCTCACCATCACCCCGCACGATGCCCTCGACAGCACGGTGTGGTTCGTGATCGCCTCGAGCGCCTACGACGACAATGCGGTGCTGCAGGTGGACTACACGCAGCGCATCACCGCCATCTTCGAAGAGGATCGCGTGATCGTGTCGGGGCAGCGCCCGGAACTGTTGCCGCTCGACCTGCAAGCCGAGCTCCACCTCAAGTCCGACCGCGTGGCGATCGCGTACCGGAAGTACCTGAAACAGCTCGGGCTCTCGTTCGGCACCGCCTGAGGCGACTCGCGCAACCGTCGCGCGACGCGTACTCTTTCCGGGCCGACCCGCCCCAATTCCTCGAGGAACCGCCGATGGCCAAGGTGATCGCGATGTACAAGACCCCCGCCGATCCGGCGGCATTCGACGCGTATTACTTCAACACGCACGTGCCGTTGGCGAGGACGATGCCGGGGTTCCGGGACATCGAGTTCAGCGCCGGTCCCGTCGCCACCCCGGCCGGCGCCGCGCCGTATCACCTCATCGCGACGCTCACCTTCGACTCCATGGCCGCGATCGGGGCCGCCATGGCGTCGGCGGAAGGACAGGCGACGGTCGCGGACATGGCCAACTTCGCGCAGGCCGGCGCCGACATCTTCCTCTTCGAGACGCAGCCGTCATGAGCTCGCGACGCCGCTTCGTGCAGCAGGCCGCGGCCCTCGCGGCCGCTCCCTCCCTGCTGCGCGCGGACCCCGCGCGCGGGAGTGCCGCCGTCCTCCCTGAGGTCCCCGACCTGGTGCTCGTGAACGGGCAACTGCTCACGCAGGACCGCGCCATGCCCACCGCGCAGGCGATCGCCATTGCCGGCGGGCGGATCATCGGCATGGGGAGCAACGCCGAGATGCGCGCCATGGCGCGCGCGTCCACCAAGATCACCGACCTCGGCAACCGGGTGGTGATTCCCGGCGTGATCGACGCGCACAATCATCCGGCGTCGTCAGGGCTCCGCCACCTGCGCGAGGTCGACTGCGACCTGCGTGCGGTGGGGGCCATCCAGGCCGCCCTGCGCGAGCGCGCGGCGCGGACCCCCAAGGGCAACTGGATCCTCGGCTTCAAGTACGACGACACCAAGACCGCCGAGCGCCGCTTCCTCACGCGGGCCGACCTCGACGCCGTGTCCACCGAGCATCCCATTCTCGTGAACCATCGCGGCGGGCACACCTCGTACGTGAACTCGCTCGCCTTCACCAAGGCCGGCATCACGGAGCAGACGCCCGACCCGGTGGGTGGCCGCTTCGAGAAGGAGCCGGGCACCGGGCGACTCTCGGGCCGCGTGGCCGAGACGGGGAGCGAGGCCATCGAGCGCGTGATCCCCGACGCGTACACGCGAGCCGACCGGCAGGCCGGCGTGAAGGAGATCTCGCGGCGGCTGGCCGCGGCGGGCGTCACCTCCGTCACCGACGCCGGCGGCGGCCCCGAGGACCTGCTCGCCTACCAGGATGCGCACGAGGCCGGCGAGCTGGGCACGCGCGTCTACTGTCACATCCGCGCGCCCTCGCTCGACCGGATGATCGCCGCCGGCGTGCGCACGGGGCTGGGCAACGAGTGGGTGCGGGTGGGCGCGGTGAAGTGCATCTGCGACGGCTCCATTTCCGAGCGCACGGCGCTGCTCGCGGAGCCGTACATCGGCCGCCCCAACGACAAGGGGATCCTCGTCACCGACGCCGAGCACCTGTGGGAGATCTTCAGCAAGGCGCACAAGGCAGGGTGGCAGATCGGCACCCATGCCAATGGTGACACCGCGATCGACATCGTCACCACGCTGTACGAACGGCTGCAGCGCGAGATGCCGCGCAAGGACCCGCGCTTCCGCTACGAGCACTGCACCGTGCTCACCCCATCTTCTCGCCGTGGAAGTACACGTAGCTCGCGAACGGCGTGGCGATCGCACCGAGCGCCTTGATGCGCTTGATGAGCGCCGGGGTG
>JANLSF010000813.1:0-3935 GCA_031362285.1 Gemmatimonadota bacterium
GCGGCACCGGCGCGCCCGCGTTCGCCGGCAGTTCATGGCCGACGTACGCCATCCACCGTCCGTCGGGCGAGAATCGCGGCAGTCGCTCGCGCAGCCCGGTGGCTGCCAACGGCCGGGCCACGCCGGGCGAGTCGATCGGCGCGATGTAGATGTCGGAGTTGGTGTGCCCCTTCTGCTCGACGCCGGAGTCGCCGCGCACGTAGGCGATGTACTTCCCCGCGGGTCCGGGGAACTCGACCGCCTCGGCGCCGTCGGCGCCGGGGAGCACCGTCGCCGGCTCGCTCTCGTCCCACGGCCGCGAGTAGAATCGCTGCACCGGCTTGGCGCCGAGGTTGGTCACCTTGTAGATGATGCGCCGGCCGTCCGGGCTCCACGTCGGCTGGCGGCTCATGCCGTCGTGCGTGAACTGGTGGAGCTGCCCGGTGGCGAAGGTCAGGTAGTACACGTCGCGCCGGCTGGCGCTGGCGCTGTCCTGGATCGTGAGCGCCAGGCGCTGGCCGTCGGGCGAGGCGCGCAGGTCCTGATAGGCCAGCTGCGGGATCTTGAGCCAGCTGTTCACCGGCCCCTCGACGGGCCGCATGACGATCGAGCGCCGAACGCCGCCGCCGTTCGACAGCTGGAACGGCCCACCGTCGGTGAACATGATGGTTCCCGTCTGCGACACCGTCAGGTCGGTCACGCCAGACGAGAAATCGTTGCCGCCCCCGGGCCTGGCCGACACGTCCTTCGCGATCACGATCGGCTCGCCGGTGAAGGCCAGCTTGCCGACGTCGAACGGGCGGGCGAACAGCTGCCCGTCCTGCCGCACGTACAGCACGTGCCCGGAGGCGAAGCGCGGGGTGAGCCCGCGGATGCCGAAATCCACGACCTTGCCGTCGGCGAGCGAGACGGCGCCGACATGGAGCGATTCCGCGTTCTGCTCCGCCCCGTGGAGTATGGTGATCAGCGCGGCCTTGCCGCCGGGAAGCATCTCGGGCCATCCGAGCGCCCCCTGACGCTTGGTGCTGTCGGGCCGGGCGATCAGGCGGTCAGGGCCGCCATTGGCCGACACGAGGAAGAGGCTCGCGCCACGACGGAAGATCACCTGGTCGCCGTCGCCCCAGCTGGCCTGCGTGTGGGCGTTGGCCGAGTCGGCAATCTTCACCGGCGCTCCGCCCTCGATGGCGATCTTCATCAGGCGGAAGTTGGACACGTTGCCGATCCAGTACAGCACGTGACTCCCGTTGGGGGAGATCACCATCGAGCGGGCCGAATCGCTGCCGGGGATCATGTTGAGCGGCAGTTCCCCGGTGCGGCGGGTGAAGAGCGGCCCGGGAAAGCTGTTGCTGAAGTGGAGCACCGCCCGGGATCCGTCGCGGGAGAGCGCCACCTGCCGGTACTGCGTCATGCTGAGATCCAGCGAGTCGGGCAGCTCGACCACGAACCGCGCTTGCGGCTCCGCGGCCGGCCGGTTGAGCGCCACGGCGCCGAAGGCGCCGGCGATCGCGGCCGCGACCATGCCCGCGCTGCCGATGCCGACCGTGCGCCGCGTGACGATCGGCCGCCGCTCGGGCGCGATCGGCAGCTCCCGCACCACCCCCGACAGCGCCGACTGTCGCACGCTCGCGTTGAGGGCCAGCGCGCGCGACGTGCCAAGCGCGGCGACGAAGTCCGCCGCCGAGGTGAACCGGTCGGCCGGGAGCTTCGCGAGGGCCCGCAGCACCGCCTCGTCCACGTGCTCCGGCACCGTGTCGCGCAGCGAGCGCAGGTCGCGCGGCTTGTCGCGAATCACGCGCGCCATCACGCCCCGCACGTCGGTGCCGGCGTGCGGCGGCTCCCCGGCGAGCATCTCGTAGGTGACGGCGCCGAGCGAGTAGATGTCCGAGCGGGCGTCGATCTGGCGGTCCCCGGTGGCCTGCTCCGGGCTCATGTACTGCGGCGTGCCGAGGGAGATGCCGGCCTGCGTGACCCGCGCTCCGCCGGCGTTGGAGACGGCGAGCGCGATGCCGAAGTCCATCAGCAGCGGCTCGCGCTCGTGCAGCAGGATGTTCTCGGGCTTCAGGTCGCGGTGGATCACCCCGTGGCGATGCGCGTAGTCGAGGGCGCTCCCCACGGCCGTCGCGATGTGGAGGGCGTCGTCGATCGTGAGCTGCCGCTCGCGATCGAGGCGCGCGCGCAGGCTCTCCCCCTCGATGTACGGCATCGCGTAGAACAGCAGCCCGCCGGCGTCGCCGGAGTCGAACAGGGGGAGCAGGTGCGGGTGCTGCAGGTTTGCCGTGACGTTGATCTCGGCGATGAACCGGTCGCGACCCACAACCGCGGCCAGCTCCGGGCTCAGCACCTTCAGGGCGACGCGGCGGCTGTGCTTGAGGTCGCGCGCGACGTACACCGTGGCCATGCCACCGGAGCCGACTTCCCGCTCGATCTCGTACCGCCCCGCGAGGGCCGCGTTCAGTCGATCGATCTGTTCGCTCACGCGTCCTCGGCGTGGGGTTGTCAATTGGGGGCGCCCCGCAATCGCCATAACCATACAGCGCCCGGGCCGTGGCGGTTAGACCTGCGCAATACTGTCAGCCGAGGCACGGGGACGATACGGGGAGGTCGCGGGCGGCGCGCCGGCAGGCGGCCGCGTGCCCGCCGGTTTGCCCGCGCCCGCGCCCGGCGGCACCTTTCCCCGGCTCCCGCGCGCCACCTCCGCACTTGGCCGATCACCATGCCCGTCACCGCCGTCCCCCCGCGCGCCCGCGTCGTCGTCATCGGCGGCGGCGTCATCGGCTGCTCCATCGCCTACCACCTGGCGCACATGGGGTGCAAGGACGTCGTCCTCCTCGAGCGCCACAGCCTCACCGCGGGCACCACGTGGCACTCCGCCGGACTCATGGTCACCTTCGGCTCCACGAGCGAAACGTCCACCGAGTTCCGCAAGTACACGCGCGACCTCTACGCGCGCCTCGAAGCCGAGACGGGGCAGGCCACGGGATTCAAGCCGGTGGGGTTCATCGAGGTCGCCTGCGACGAGGGCCGGCTCGAGGAGTACCGCCGCGTGTCGGCGTTCAACCGCCACTGCGGCGTGAACGTGCACGAGATCTCGGCGCGCGAAGTGGCCGACCTCTTCCCGCTCGCCCGCACCGACGACATCCTCGCCGGCTTCTACGTGAAGGAAGACGGGCGCGTGGATCCGGTCGACGTGACGATGGCACTCGCCAAGGGCGCGCAGCAGCTGGGCGTGTCGATCCTCGAAGGAGTGGGCGTCACCGGCATCACGCAGCATCGCGGCGTGGTCACCGGCGTGGACACCCCGCTCGGCCACATCGACGCGGAGTATGTGGTGAACTGCACCGGCGCGTGGGGGCGCCAGGTGGGCGCGCTCGCGGGTGTCACCGTGCCGCTGCAGGCCGCCGAGCATTACTACCTGCTCACCGAGGAGATCGCCGGCGTCTCCAAGCAGTGGCCGGTGCTCGAGGATCCGGGCTCGTACGGCTACTTCCGTGAAGAAGGCGGCGGCCTCATGATCGGCCTCTTCGAGCCGGTCTGTGCGCCGTGGATGGTGGACGGCGTCCCCGAAACAAGACGTTCGCCGCGCTGGCGAGCGACCCGGCGCGCCAGGCGGCGTTCGCCCGCGACCTGCGCGACCTGCTCGTGCGGTTCAACACGTCGGGCGACGAGACGCTGGTGCTGCCGAGCGAGTACCTCGAGGTGGTGGTCACGACGGCGCGGTGAGTGCGCGAAGCGCCGCGCGCGAGTTTCCGGGGGCCGCCTGTCGAGGCGACCCCCGGTTTGCTCCCGCCCGCGCCCGGCGGCACCTTTCCCAGGCTCCCGCGCGCCACCTCCGCACTTGGCCGACCACCATGCCCGTCACCGCCGTCCCCCCGCGCGCCCGCGTCGTCGTCATCGGCGGCGGCGTCATCGGCTGCTCCATTGCCTACCACCTCGCGCACATGGGGTGCAAGGACGTC
>JANLSF010000844.1:0-5297 GCA_031362285.1 Gemmatimonadota bacterium
CGCGATTGTGCAGATCCGAGCCTATGATTTCCATGGTGGCTGGCCTCCCCTTTGTGCTTCTCGTCGCGAGACGGTGCGCGCGTGATCGTGGTGGAGCAGTGGGTCCCACCACGTGACCGTGGAGGCCCAGCCGCCGCTTCATACCAACTATCCCGACGCGCTGATTCCGTAGCGGTTCTCGGGCGGGCGCTCGACGATCCGGATCAGTAGCTGATCCAGTTTGGAGGCGACAGGTTACGTTCTCAGCGTTGCTCCTCTGACCCGATCAGCTGATGCCCGATCCGCTGCGCGAGACCCTCCAGGCCTCTCTGGGCACCGCGTACACGCTGAGCTCCGAGCTCGGTGGTGGCGGGATGTCGCGGGTCTTCGTGGCGCGGGAGGAAGCGCTTGGCCGCGACGTGGTCGTCAAGGTGCTCTCGTCCGAGATCGCCGAGGGGCTGAGCGTGGAGCGTTTCGGGCGCGAGATCCGGCTGGCGGCGGCGTTGCAGGAGCCGCACATCGTGCCCGTGCTGGCCGCCGGCCAGACCGCCGACGGGCTGCCCTGGTACTCCATGCCGTACGTGACGGGGGAGTCGCTGCGGGCGAGGCTCACGCACGGGCCACTCCCCGTGGGTGAGGCGCTGGGCATCCTCCGGAACGTCGCCCAGGCGCTCGCCTACGCGCACGAACGCGGCATCGTCCATCGCGACATCAAGCCCGACAACGTGCTCCTGTCGAGCGGCACGGCCGTCGTCACCGACTTCGGCATCGCCAAGGCGCTCTCGGCGTCCACCACGCAGGCCCCGGGCGCCACCCTCACCTCGGTGGGGACCTCCATCGGCACCCCCGCGTACATGGCGCCGGAGCAAGCCGTGGGCGACACCAACGTGGACCAGCGCGCCGATCTCTATGCGTGGGGCGTGATGGCCTACGAGCTGCTGGCCGAGGCGCACCCGTTCGCCATGCACACCACGCCGCAGGCGCTCGTCACCGCGCACCTCACGCAGCAGCCGGCGCCGATCGCGCCCCGCGGCGGCAGCGTCCCGGCCACGATGGCCGCACTGGTCATGCAGTGCCTCGCCAAGGACCCGGCCGCGCGACCGGCGTCGGCGCGCGACCTGCTCCGCGTACTCGACGCCGCGAGCACCCCCGGTGCGCAACCGGTGGCCACGGCGCCCACCGCGGCGCGCCGGCGTGGCCTGCTCGTCACGCTGGCCGTGGCTGTCGCCCTCATCGGTGGCAGCGTCCCGCTCTGGCGCGGCCGCCTGGGCACCGGCGCCGAGCTCGACCGCTCCGTGGCCGTGCTCCCGTTCGAGAATGCGGGGGGCGACTCCGCGCAGGAGTACTTCGCCGACGGCCTCACCGAGGAGCTGATCGGCCGCCTCGCGGCTGGCGGGCTCCGTGTCACGGGGCGCAACTCCGTGTTCACGTACAAGGGGCAGCACCCGGCGCCACGGACGGTGGGCGAGGTGCTGCACGTGGGGAACGTGCTCACCGGGAGCGTGCGCCGCCGCGGTGACCTGCTGCACGTGACCGCCGAGCTCGCGAGCACCGTCAACGACGCGGTGCTCTGGACCTTCAGCGTGGATCGCGACGCGCGCGACATCTTCGCGCTGCAGCGACAGCTCGTGGACTCGGTCGAGGCGCACTTCCGCGTGGCGCCGACCGCCGCACGGCCGGGCACCGTCGAGGGCACCCGGAATCTCGAAGCGTATGATGCGTACCTCCGTGGGAGGTTCCTCTGGAACAACATCACGCGCGACGGCATGTACGGGGCGCTCGCGCAGTTTGACCGGGCGATTGCGCTCGATCCTGCGTACGCGCAACCGCACGTGGGAAAGGTGCTGGCACTGATCGGCGTGGCCGACGGCTACGTGCCGCCCAGCGAGATCCTGGATCAGGCCATGAAGGAGGCTCGGCTCGCGCTGGCGGCCGACAGCACGCTGCCGATGGCCTGGAGCGCGTTCGCATCGGTCGCGGAATACGAGTACGACTGGCCAGCGGCACGCCAGGCATTGGACCGGTCGAGGCAGCTGGGCCCGCCGGGCGAGTTGTGGTGGTACTCCGAGTACATCTACCGGCTGCATGAGAACCAGCTGGACGCGGGCCTGGCGGTCCTCGAGGAGGGGCTGCGCACCGACCCGCTCTCGGTGCTGCTGCTCTTGAACCGCCACTACGTGCCGCAGCTCGCCGGTCAGCCGGATTCCGCGTGGGCCAAGTTCCAGCGCGCGCCGCCGTGGATCCAGGCGGTTGACTACGCCGACTCATTCCGCGCCCGCATCGTGGCGGACCTTGGCCGAACCGCCGAGGCGGAATCGCTGTTCGTGCGCGCCGAGCCGGGGCTCGGCCACCGCTCACCGGGGCTTGGGCTGCTCTATGCCAGGGCGGGCCGGCGTTCGGAGGCGCTCAAGCTGCTCTCGCAGATCGAGGGGGCATGGCCCAAGGCGTACATCCCGCCGGAGCTGGTGGCGGAGATCCCGGCGGCGCTCGGCGACACACTCACCATGTACAGGTGGCTGGACCGGGGCGTGAAGGCGCACTCGGCATTCGCCATGTACCTCGGGATGTGGGGGAAGGAACTCGGGTCGCACCGTCGGGAGCCGCACTACCAGGCGATCCTGAAGAGGGTCGGCGTTCCGGGCGGCGGCCTGGTGCAGTAGCAGCGGGGCCGCGGGCGTGGGGTTGCCGGAAATCGCGCCCGCCGTTGCGCCCGCGCCGCGCGGCCTGCATGGTACCTCGCTCGCTGCACCCTCCGTCCGCCGACCGTCCGGAGCACCACGCGAACAGCCGCCCCCGGCCTATCGACCGCTCCGCGGGCATGTGCCTCGCCTTACACCACGCCTCCAGAATTGGAGATGCGGACGAGAAGGTTCGCCACGGCCTCGGCAATGGGCATTCCGGTAGTGTTTTCTATCCACAACCATTGCCCATTCGGATTGATTTCCAGGAACACGTATTTCCCCTGACGGGTCAGGATCATGTCAATGGCCCCGAAGCAAAGCCCCAGATTCTTTGTGAGCTCGACACATCGGCGTGCTTCGGCTGCGGGGAGCTGATGCACACGATGCTCAATTTGATGCGGACCATGCCGGAAATCGACCAGCGTTCGCGATGACGCCTGCGAGTCAATTTCGGCAGCAAACACTTCCTCACCGACCACGGTGATGCGTAGCTCAGTGCGCTTGCGCACGCGCTCCTGAACAATCATCGGCGAGTGCCTGAGTCCCCGGTATCGCCGCAAGTCGCGCCGATTGACGGCCTGGGTAAAGACCAGGTTCTGGTTCTGCGCGTCCACAAACGGCATGAGAGACTTGATGACGATGCCATCGGGGCACCGGCTGAACATCTCCGGCAATGCCTGCGGAGCGGCCGTGATGCGCGTCAACGGTACAATGAAACCAAGGGCGCTCGCGACTGACAAATGATGCACCTTGTTGCCCGCTTTGTCCTGCACGGCCGGGGTGGCCGGAAGCCAACGATCAGGCAACTGATGCATCGAGCCAAAATAGGCGGCGCGGCGGTTGGAACTCACGTAGCGCGCGATGCTGGGCAGAAACGGGTCGGGTATCCGGCCCGGACTGGTCGGCCGCCGATACCAGATCGCCGTCGCCTTGGAGAGAGCGCGATCTTCCTTCGGTGACCCGGACATGCCGACGCGATACCGACCACGACCGGCCTTCACTTCAAAGAATGCTTTCTCGGGCTGTCGGGCCGGATCAATGGTGCTGTGGGCGACGCCCATGCGATCCAGATGCCGCGTCACGTGCGAGACGTGGACATCTTCGCTGCTACTGATGATGAGGATCATCGTGAAGCCGACCTACCAGTGCCAGATTACGGACGCGGTCTGGCGTTGAGCGGCCAACCACTGCGCCACCAGGCGTGTGCAAATCAACGCTCGTGTCGCGGTGTCGAGTCGGGCCTTTCGCATCTTGAGGACACCGTACACGACTTGGCGTGGTCCGTCCACGAAAGGCCCGCACGCCGCCGTGCTGCCCACGCCTGAGCGCGCTTCAAGGGGCATTTCGTCAGCGCGCACACGGAGCGTCTGGCTGCTGAGCGTCATGCCCTGCCACAGCATGTCGTTCACGGCATCCTGCAGCGGCACGGTCGCGGCGGCCTTGAGGAGACGATGGGCCGCTTCCACGTCTGGTAGCGAGACCTGATGCACAAGAACTTCCGCCAGGCCCTCCCTGTGCTCGTCGAAATAGGCGTGGACCCGTCCTTTGGACAGACGTTCGCGGAACTTGGACACGATGACGCCGCCGACGAGCCACGTTATCCAGCCGTCCCTGTTCATGCCTGCCGACTTGAGCCATTGATCGAACTCATCATCCGAGGAGATGCGATAAGCACGTCGGAAGATGCTCTCGGCCAGCGCGATCTCGCGGTCGCTCGCGCTGGGGGAGTCCTGATCCACGGCCGCCACCATCAAGGCTTGGTCGATCAACTGACCGAACAGGTTGGGATCTTTGGTGCGTGACTCGCGCAGGAATGTCAACGCCTCCCGAATGGTGATGTGGCGGTCGTTGACCGTGGCCACGTAGTTCGCGGCCCAATGGTGCGAGTAGTCCACGCTCCATGGACGACCATCGTCATTGTGCCACCCAAGCATCGTTGTTTCATTCAGGTCGTTCGAAATCAGGACATCGTAGTCGACTTCCAGATTTCCCGGTGGTGCATCCACGACCAGCTCGAGCTGATAGGTGCGAAATCGCCTTCGCAATGCTTGAAATCTCTTGCGGGTGTCGCCGATGTGGCCTCGATCGCGACTTGCGGCGCGAAGGAATGCGATCGACTGCAGAACGGCCTGGTCGAAAGCCGTCGTGTCGACATCAGTCACGGTGCCGCTCCGTCTGTTGTGCCCCTGACCAATAGTGCCGCCAAGGAGTCGGCGATATCCGCCGACATGCCTGGCATGAATCCCCATTGCCCCGAAGGATTCACCTCGAGAAACACGTGCTCACCCGCCGGTGTCACCACCATGTCAATAGCGCCGAAACTCAAACCCATGACCGCGATCAGGCGACGACACCGTCGGGCAACATCGGATGGCAAGTCATGTCGCTCGAAGTTGATGAAATCGTATGCCGTACGCCAATCGATACCAGCCCTGGGACTGGTGCCGGAATTGATGCGCGCCGAATGGATGTCCGCGCCGACAACGGTGATCCTCAGTTCAAACGCCTTCGTGACACGTGTCTGCGCAATCAACGGGGCATGGCGAACCGCCGCAATCCGCCTCAGACTGCGCCGTGTCATCAGGCGGGTTTGGGCTGTAAACCGATTCCCGGAGCTTGAGACCAGCGACGCCATCG
>JANLSF010000853.1:0-7987 GCA_031362285.1 Gemmatimonadota bacterium
CCGGCGCCGGACGGCGCACCCGCAGCGCCCACGCATGGCGAGCCCACGAAGGGAGAGGTCGCGCACGGCGAGCCCACGAAGGTCGCTCCGCCTGCCGCGACGGGAGCCGCCGCCACCACCACGGCCACGTCAGCGGTGCCGGCGGGCCGGCTTCCCACCGGCGTCATCGGTGAGCGCATGGGGAAGATCTTCGCCGCCATGCCGTCCAAGGATGCGGCCAAGGTGCTCGGCGAGCTCGACGACAAGGATGTGGCCCTGATCATCGCGAAACTGCCGAACAAGAAGGCCGGCGAGGTCCTCGCCCTAATGCCGAAGGAGCGCGCCGCCGCGATCAGCCGCACGGTGATCGCGCAGTCCACCGTCCACGAGAAGGCGCCATGATTCCCGCCACCGACGTCACCGTCGGCGAGCGCGCCGGCGTCTCGCGCGGGACCACGCCGCCGCGCGTCTCGTTGGCCGCGGCCCGGAACGAACTATTCGCCCGCACCTTCGCGACCTGGCACCTGCGGGCAGCCGCGGCTGACGCCGCGCCAGCCGCCGATAACGCGTCGGCGCCGGCGGAGCGCGCCGTCGCGCCGTCCGATCGCCACGCCGATGCGGCGGACCGCTCGGACCGCGCCGACGCCGCGAGCGCCGCGGGCGCGCAGCAGGCGTGGCGCGCCCTGGTTGAACAGGTCGCTGCGCCGCGCACGGCCGGGCCGTCACCGGAGCGCGAGCGCCCCGAGGAGTCGGTGCGTCGTGGCGATGCGCTGCGTGCTGATCGCCCGTCCACCCGAAGGGCCGACGCGTCGGACGAGCGCAGCGACGACGCCGATCCCGTCGGACACGCGGACGGTGCCGACGCGGCGGCGAAGGCCGCCGATGTCCGTGCTGCACGAGCCGCCGATCGCGCGTCCCATGACCCCACGCGGGCCGTCACCGACCTGCAGGCGCTCGACCCCGCGTTGCGCGAGCGCCTCGCCAAGGTCATCGACCGCATGAAGCAGGAAGGGCACGAGGTCACTGTCACCGAGACCTGGCGCAGCCAGGCGCGGCAAGATGCGCTGTACGCGCAGGGCCGGACGGCACCCGGTCCCATCGTCACGTGGACGCGGCAGTCGCGCCACCTCGACGGGCTCGCAGTGGACCTGCAGGTCAATGGCAGTTACGCCAACACCGAGGGCTACGCGCGCCTCGCGTCCATCGCCCAGGATGAGGGGCTCACGTCGCTGGGCGCCCGGGATCCCGGGCACCTCGAGCTGCACGCCGACGATGCCATGCTGGCATTGGGCACCATCGCGCCCGTGCGCGAGGCCAAGATCGTGGTGGAGCCGAGCGGCTCGCGACTGGGCGAGATCGCCGGGATGGCGCGCGTGGCCGGCGTGGCGCGCGTCGCCGGCGTAGCGCGCGTGGCCACGGTGGCGAGCGTCGCCCGCGTGGCTCCGGCGGGCGGCGCGTTCACGCCGGTCACGCGCGAGGGGGTGATCCTCCCGACCCTCGCCGGATCGGGAGTCGTCGGAACCGAGGTCGCGCACGCAGCCGCGATCGCCACGTCACGCCAAACGCCGGGTATGTCTCCACTCGGGCCGGACGCGAAGTCGCTGCCAGGCGCGCTGGCCGCTGCGCCGGGGACCACCGCGACCGTCTTCCGCGCTCCGCGCGCCGTGCGCGTGGCACCCCCAGTGACGGAAAGCGTTCCCACCCCGGTGACCACGCACGGCGTGACGATGGATGTTGGTCCGACCACCACGCCGGTGTCCGTGCCCGAAGCGAAGGGCAAGCCGGATGGCGTGCGGCGGCCGGACGCGCCGGCGCAGGGCGACGCGCCAGCCGGGTTTGCGTCGGTCGTGACGGCGACGCCAGCCGACACCACACTCGTGCCGGCGCGCGCCGTGCCGGATGATCGCACTCCGCTTGCCGCGGCCCCCACACGCACCGAGCTGACCGCCCCGGTCGCCGCCGCGCTCCAGGCGCCGCCGCCCGTCCGGATGAGTGAGTCGCCGGCCGCGCCGGCCTCCGCGCCCGCGCTGGCAGCGCCAGCCACGGGCGGTGCCACCTCGGGCAGCACGACGCGACAGGGCTCGAGCGAGCAGGATGCCCACCCGCGTGACGCGTCGGCGCCGGCCGGACCTGTGCGCATCGCGGGCACGGGACCAGCGGGCAGTGCGTTTGCCGCGCTGGCCGGCCTCACGACCGGCTCGATGCCGTCGCTCGGAAGCCTCGCGATGACGTCGGCGCTGCGCGGCACGACGAGCGCACTCCGCGCCGACGAGATCGCCTCCTTGATCGAGGCGCGTGATCGCCAGCCCGTGTCGCACATGCTTCTCCAGGTGGACGACGACGCTGGCGGCGTGGACCAGATTCGCGTCGGCGTTCGCGGCGCGCGCGTGGACGCCCAGCTGCTCCTCGGCGATGCCGGTGATGCCGCGATCGCGACCACCCGGATGCACGAACTCGCGCAGGCCCTCGAGCAGCGCGGTCTCACCCTCGATGGACTCAAGGCGGCGACGGCCATGGCCGGCGCCTCCACCGACCTCCTGCGTGCGGCGACGCTCGACGCCTCTCGCACCGCCGGCTCGCCGGCCCGGAGCCAGGGCGATTCCGCCCGCACGCCGCACGACACCCCTCGCCACCGCTCCCGCCGGGAGCCCGGAGATCCCCGATGACCGCCGTTGCCGTCCACCGCGTGATGAACATGGGCAGCGCGCCCGCCTCCTCCTCGCCGTTCACCGGTGCGGCCGGTGGCGTGCTCGGCAAGGATGAGTTCGTGAAGCTGCTCGTGGCGCAGATGCAGAACCAGGATCCGCTCAACCCGCAGAACGGCCAGGAGATGGCGGCGCAGCTCGCGCAGTTCTCCTCGGTCGAACAGTTGATCAACATCAACCAGACGCTCGGCACCCAGAGCGCGGCGAACACGTCGCTGGCCAACGCCCTCGAGAACAGCTCGGCCATCGGGCTCATCGGCAAGAACGTCAACATCGCCACCAACACGGTGACAGTGGGCGGCGACCCGATCCCGGCCTACGGCGCCGAGCTGAGCGGCAAGGGCAGCCTCGTCGTGTCGCTCGTCGACGCGAACGGCAAGACCGTGCGGAGCGAGAACCTCGGCACGCTCGCCGCCGGACGGCAGGTGCTCGACGTGGCTGGCCTGAGCAGCGGGCTCCCGGCCGGCACCTACACGATCAAGCTCGAGTTCACCCCGACGAGCGGCGTGACCACGTCGCCCGCGTCGTTCACCACCGCGCGCGTCGACGGCGTGCAGTTCGGGCCCACGGGCCTCGTCCTGCGCAGCGGCAATCGCCTGTATCCGCTGACCGGCGTGACGTCGGTCGACGCGGCCAACTGATCCCCCACCCCAGAGGACTGCACCATGCTTCGCTCGCTCTTTGCCGGCGTCTCCGGCATCCGGAACCACCAGATCCGCCTCGACGTGATCGGCAACAACATCTCGAACGTGAACACGCTCGCCTTCAAGTCCGGGCGCGTGACCTTCAAGGAAGGGTTCGCGCAGCTCCTGCAGGGCGGCAGCCGGCCCCCCGGTGACCAGGGCGGCGTGAACCCGATCCAAGTCGGGTTGGGCATGCAGATCGGCTCGATCGACACCGTGATGGGGCAGGGCAACCTCGAAACCACCGGCCTCAAGAGCGACCTCGCCATCCAGGGCAACGCCTTCTTCGTCACCCGCAAGGGCGCGCAGTCGTTCTACACGCGCGCCGGCAACTTCCAGGTGGACGCGGACGGCCGCCTCGTGGCGCCGGCCAACGGCTTCACGGCGCAGGGGCGCATCGCCATCAACGGCGTCTTCCAGGACGGCATCACCGACATCGTGCTTCCCTTCGGCCAGAAGACGGCGGCCAAGCCGACCTCGGCCATGAAGATCGCGGGCAACCTCGACGCGTCGGTCCCGGTGTTCGACCAGACCGACCCGGACGGCGCCGGCCCGCTCGCCGCCGGCTTCAACGCCGACACCCGCCTCGTGGCCGGCAACGAGAAGTCGTGGACGGAGACCAGCATCGCGACGTACGACTCGATCGGCACGCGCTACAACCTGCGCGTCTTCATGTACAAGACGGCCACCAGCACGTGGAACTGGGAGGTCGACAGCGCCAGCCTCGCGGCGGCCGGCGTGCCGCTGGCGTCGATCACCGGGTCGGGCTCCTTCACCTTCGGCACCGACGGCACCCTCGTGCCGGCCGGCCTGGCGAACGTCGCCTTCTCGCCGCCCGGCGCCAATCCCGTGTCGATCACCCTCGACCCGGGCGCGGGCTATACCGGCATCACGAGCTTCAGCTCGCCGACCACCGCAGTCACGCGCGACCAGAACGGCTACACCTCGGGGACGCTGCAGGACTACTCGATCGACCGCTCCGGGCTCATCACCGGCACCTTCACGAACGGCGTGAACATCCAGCTCGCCCAGATCGTGCTCGCCGACTTCAACAATCCCGCCGGCCTCATCCGGTCGGGCGACAACATGTACCAGGAGTCCAGCAACTCGGGCGGTCCCGTGCTCGGCTACCCGCTCGCCGGTTCCACCTCGACGCTCACCTCGGGCGCGCTCGAGATGTCGAACGTGGACCTCGCGCAGGAGTTCACGGCCATGATCGTTGCGCAGCGCGGCTTCCAGGCGAACAGCAAGGTCATCTCCACGTCCGACGAGATGCTGCAGGAGCTGATGCAGATCAAGCGGTAACCCGTCGTCGCTGCGGTCGCCGCGCCCACCCCGGGCGCGCGCGACCCGGCGCCCGTCGTACGCGCGAAGGACCTGCGTGCCCCGCGAAGGCGGCGTGCGTGGGTCCTTCCTGTTGTGATGCGGACGGCCGAGGTCCCGTGCCAACACGGTGTGCGCACGCGCCGGACCGTTCCCGCTGCTCGGCAGGGCTCGCCGGGGTGCGGCAAAGACTGCCGCTCGGGGCGGGAAAGCAGCCAAGCCGCCGGAGTCTCGCAAATGGCTGGCATATAACAGGTTAGGCAGGTCGAGCCGCGTGGCACGCAGCGTGCTTTAGAGGGGGATGACCACCGCTGCATGACCGTCACGTTCTTCCCCCTCGCTCGCCATGTCCGAAGAAGCCGCCACCACCGACGCGCCCGCTGCGGCGCGCGTTGCGTCGAAGCCGAAGATGGCCGTCCTGCTCGGGCTCATCGTGGCCGGACTCGGATCCGGCGGCGCCGTCGGCGCCTTCGTGGCCGGTCCGATCCTCGCCCGCAAGCTGGCGCCGATGCCCGTGAGCGCCGCCGACTCCGCCGCGCGCGCCGACAGCGCCAAGCATGGTGGCGGCGGCGAGCATGACGCGAAGGCGGGCGGCAAGGACGAGGGCGCGAGCTTCATGCTCGACAACCTCGTGCTGAATCCCGCCGGCTCCGGCGGTGGGCGCTACCTGCTGACCTCGGTGAGCCTGCGCTACGCCGATGCGTCCCTCAAGGACAAGCTCACGGCGCGCGAGTCCGAGATCCGCGACGTGATCCTCAACGTCCTGGGCACGAAGGCGGTGGAGCAACTCACCGACATCGCCGGGCGCGACGGGCTCAAGGCCGAGATCCGCGCCAAGGTGGACTCGCTCCTCGGGGGCAAGCTGATCACCGGGGTGTTCTTTCCCCAGTTCGTCATCCAGTAGGCCGGCGCGATGACCCTGCCGACCCCCGCCCGCGCGCCCGAGAAGTACGACTTCACGAAGCCGCGCCGCCTCACCCGCGAGCGCATGCGCACCATGGGCGCGATCCACGAGCGCGTCATCCGCGGCTTCGAGGGATGGCTCTACACCCGCGTGCGCGGCAAGATCGAGATGGAGTTTCCCCAGGTCGACGTCCTGAGCTTCGGCGATTTTGCCGCGAGCCTGCCGACCCCGTGCGCCGCGTACACGTTCGAGATCCTCGGCACCGGGTCCCAGAACGGGATCGTCGAGATCGGCGCCGGCTTCGCCTCGCTGCTCGTCGACCGCTTCTTCGGTGGCGTCGGCGATCCGGTCCAGATGGAGCGATCGCTCACGCCGATCGAGCGCCTCGCCGTGCGCCTCGTGGTCGAACGGCTGCTCAGCCTGCTGGCCGAGTCGTGGCACGACTACGTGCCCATGGAGTTCGCCCTCCGGGGGTTCGAGTCGATGCCCGTGATGGTGCGCGGCATGGCCAAGGAGGACGCGACCCTCGTCTCGGTCCTCGCCGTCGTCGTGGACGGCCACGCCTCCGAGGTGCGCATCTGCATCCCGCTGGGCGTCTTCGGCGACTTCTTCTCCACGCGCGAGCTGCGCCGCGCCACCGACATGCGCGGCACCGACGAGGAGCGCGTGGCAGCCCGGCACGTGGTCGAGTCGTCGCTGCGCGCCGCGCCGGTCGACGTCACCGCGCGGCTCCCGCTCTTCCAGTCGCCGATCCGCGAGCTCCTCGCGCTCGGGGTGGGCTCGGTGCTCACCACCGGGATTGCCATCACCGAACTCCTCGAGGTGCACGTCGGCGACCAGAACCGGTTCCATGCGGTTCCGGGTCGCATCGGCCCGCGCCTGGCCGTGCGCCTCACCGATTCCCCGCCGTCCCCGCTCGTTCACGCCGACCTCTAGTCCGGAATAATGACCATGTCCGACGTTCCCATGTCCGCGGCCCCGGCCGACTACGCCGAACTCAACCCGGATGCCGCGCCCCAGAGCGAAGTGCCCCTCGCCGCGTTGATGGACCTCACGATGGGCGTGTCCATCGAACTCGGCCGCACGCGCATGACCGTGCAGGAACTGCTGCGCCTCGGTCGCGGTTCCGTGGTCCAGCTCGACCGCATGCGCGGTGAGCCGGTCGACATCTTCGTTGCCGAGCGGCGCTTTGCCGAGGGCGAGGTGGTCGTGCTGGGCGAATACTTCGGGGTGCGCATCACGCGGCTGCTCGGCGCCGTGCCGGCCATCGCCGACGCCGTCGCGGCCTGAGCGGGACGAACGCGATGCCCCTCGCTTCCCTCGCCGGCGTGCTCGGCATGCTCGTGCTCGTGCTCGGGCTGCTGGCCGTCACGCTGCGCTGGCTCAGGCGGCTGGTGCCGCGCGCCTCCGGCAGCGCGGGCCTCTCGCTCGAAGTGCTCGCGCGCATGCCGCTCGGTCCCCGCCAGGGGATCGCGGTGGTGCGCATCGGCACGCGCCGCGTGGCCCTCTCGGTTGGCGATGGCGGGGTGCGTCCGCTGCTCGAGCTCGACGACGACGGCCCGCTGCCGGCCCTCGACGCCCTGCCGGAGACGGCCAACACCACGCTCGTGCCCGCCACGTTTGGCGCGACCGGGCAGTTCCGCCGCGTGCTGCAGGGCATGCTGGGTGCCGTGGCCTTCATGATGGTGCTCGGCACCGCCGGATTTGCGCAGGGATCGGCGACTCCGGCCAAGCCCGCCGCCACCCAGGGCAACGCGGCGAGCAAGCCCGTGGCCAAGGCGGTCAAGGCGGCGAACGGGGCCAAGCCCGCGACGAGCACGTCAGCGAAGCCGGGAGTCGTGAAGCCGAAGGCGGCCGCCGTCGCGCGGCCCGCCGGCACGCTCGCCGTCGCGCGCATCGACAGTGCGGTGCCCACCCTCGCCCCGCGCATCGACCTCTCGGTCGGCGACGCGGCGAAGGGCGGGCTCAAGCTCTCCGGCACCGTCGGGGTGGTGGTGATGATGGGGCTGCTCTCGCTCCTCCCCATGCTCATGCTGATGATGACAGGGTTCACCCGCATCCTCATCGTGCTCTCGTTCCTCCGCCAGGCCATCGGCGCGCAGAGCGCGCCGCCCACGCAACTGGTGGCCGGCCTCGCGCTGCTCCTCACGGGCTTCGTGATGACGCCGACGCTCACCGAGGTGAACCGGACCGCGCTCGAGCCGTGGATGGACGGCAAGATGGAGCAGATGGCGATGTTGACCGAGGGCGCGAAGCCCTTCCGCGCCTTCATGCTCAAGCAGGTGCGCGAGGCCGATCTCGCCAGCTTCCTCGCGCTCTCGCGCACGGGGCCCGTGGAGAAGCCCGACGACGTGCCGCTCGTGGTGCTGACGTCGGCCTTCGTCACCAGCGAG
>JANLSF010000863.1:0-2639 GCA_031362285.1 Gemmatimonadota bacterium
CACAGCGGCACCACCACGATCACCGCGACCGCGCTCGGCACCGCGGCGGTCGCCACCGTCGTCGTCCCATGACCGCCCCTCTCGCAATGCGCCGACTGCGCCTGGCCCTCGTCGGGCTGTTCGTCACCGCCGTTGCCTGCACCAGTGCGGGCGACGGCCTCGCGCCGCAGGGCAACGCGGTGCTCCCCTTCCACGTGTCCTTCGGCCTGGGCGCGCAGGTCGACGTCCTCGTCCTGACCGTTACCGGCGCCGGGATCACCCCGCCGCTCGTGTACAACATGCCGATCGTCGCCGGCAACGCGGGCGGGAACATCACCGTCCCGGTGGGGACGGCGCGCACGATCAAGGCCGAGGCGTTCGACACGGCCGGCGTCGTGCTGTTCACCGGGCAGACCACCATCAACGTGGTGCCGGGCACCAACCCGACCGTGAGCTTCGCGTTGATCGCGGGGCTTGGCACCGTGCCCGTCACGGCCGTCGTGGGCTCGGTGACGGTCACCGTCCAGCCGACCTCGTCGGGCTTCCGCGCGGGCAGGAACGCCACCCTCGTGGCCACGGTACGGGACGCGCTCGGCAACACGATCGCGGGCCCGGTGGTGACCTTCGCGACCAACCTGCCGCCGGTGGCGTGGGTCTCGAGCGGTGGCGTCGTCACCGGGCTCGAGGCCGGCACGGTGGTTATCACCGCCAGTTCGCTCGGATCTGCCGGCAATGCCCAAGTCGTGGTGTCCGCCGGCACGTCGCTCGACTTCGTGACGGTGTCGCCGGCCACGCTGAGCTCCGCTGCGGGTGCGACCCTGACCGCGTCGGTGACCATCCGCGACGCCGGGGCCGGCGGCACCGACTCGGTGCAGGTCACCCTCGCGCCCCCCTCGGGCGCGGCACCCACGTGCAAGGCGATCGCCCCCTTCACGGGGACGCCCGCCTCCGGCGACTTCCGGTGCAATCTCGTGGTGCCGATCGGCGCGCCACAGGGCACGTGGACCGTCGGGTCGGTCCAGGTCTGGTGGAACGGGCCAGCCGGTGGCAGCACCCTGTTCACTCCCACGCTTCTCAACGCGCGCGGCGTCACCGCGATCGTGACCGTCACGCCCTGAGCCTCCCATGACTGCCCTGCCTCCCATGATGCCCCAACGGTCCCGCCTGCGCGCGCTGCTCGTGGCCGCGTTCGCCACGGTCGCCCTCGGAACCGGCCTTGCGTGTGACAAGCACGCGACGGCCCCGAGGGACGTCGGCCCCGACGGTCGCGCCATCGGCCGCGTGGCCGTGGTGGTGCCCGTGGGCAGCCTGACCGCGACGACCGTGGTGGTCACCGTGTCGGCCGTGGATATCGTGCCCAGCATGGTGTTCAACTTCCCCGTGGTGGGCGGCGTCGCCACCGGGTCGATTGCGGTGCCGGCCGGCAGCGGCCGCCTCGTGACGGTGAGCGCCTTCGACGGCGCCACGGAAACGCATCGCGGGGCGCAGGTGTTCTCCATCTCGGCGGGCGTGAACCCCACGGCCTCGATCACGCTGGCGCCCCTGGCCGGCACGGTGCCGATCACGGCGACGTTCGGCACGGTGGTGATCACGGTGACGCCGGCGACGGCCAATCCCAAGGTGGGCGACACGCTGCGGTTCAGCGCCACGATCCGGAACGCGAGCGGCGCGATCGTGCCCGGGCCCGCGCGGTGGGCGACCACCAACCCGGCCAAGGTCACGGTCGATACGGCGGGCCTCGCCACGGTGCTCGACACGGGCAATGTGCTGGTGGTGGCCACGTTCAGCACGGCGGCGGCCACGGCCAGCCTGACGCTGCAGCCGGCAGTGGCGGGGCCGATTCCCGGCTTCCTGCGCACCTGGGTGGGCGGCGCTGGATCGGGTGCCGCGCGCAGCGACTGGGCCAATCCGAACAACTGGACGCCGTCGTTCGTCCCCACGACCGCCGATTCGGTGGTGGTTGGCGCGGCCTCGTTCCAGCCCAACATTCCCCTCGACACGTTCAGTGTGCGCGACTTCGTGCTGCGCACCGGCGGCACCGTCAGCGCCACCTGCTGCGGCCAGATCCGGCTCCGCGTCGCGCGCATCGCCAGCGGCGAGGGAGGCGGCTTCGCCCTCTACTTCGGCGGGCTGCTGATGCGGAATGGCAGCACCATCCAGGGCGATTTCCCGACGCGGTTGCAGGCCTTCCCCGGCGCGACCGTCGCGCTCGCCGACTCGACCAGGCTGGGCTCGATCTCGCTCGACACGCTGGGCGCCACGCTTGACCTCGCCGGGAAGCGGTTGGTGGTGAGCGGCACGCTGACGGTGGTCAACGGGGCGCTGCTCCGCGTGGATGGCGCGGCCGACACGCTCGACGTGGCGGGCAACGTCAACGTTGCGACCTCGGCGGCGTCGCACGTCGGTGCACTGAGCGCGGGCACCGTCATCCTGCGTGGGCCGAGCCTCTCGCTCGACGGCTACACCGGCACAGCCCCGCAGACGATGATCTTCGCGGGCGCGGCGGTGCAGAACGTCTACCTGCTCGACAACGTCTCGCGCCCGGCCAACGCCCTGCCGAACGTCGTCATGTCGGGCGTGGGTGGCGTGATCCTGAACTACTACAACAATCGCATCAGCGGCTCGCTCAGCATTCTCGCGGGAGCGGGGCCGCTCACCAG
>JANLSF010000929.1:0-1556 GCA_031362285.1 Gemmatimonadota bacterium
GATGCCGGCGGCGGCGATGAGCACGAGGGGCTTCTGCGTCGCCCCGGGCGCGTCCGGGAGCGCGGCGCTCCGCAGCATCGAGATGGCGGCCAGGGTCATGACCACCCCCAGGCCGGCCAACTGCACGCGGCCATCGAGCAGGCGTGACAGGAAGGCGCCGCCGAGCGATCCCAGCATGGCCACGGCGCCGAAGGCGAGGGCGGTGCGCCACTGGACGTTGCCGCGGCGCCAATGGCCCGCCGCTCCCACGAGGCTCGTGATGCCCACCACCGGCAACGACATGGCGATGGCCACCTTGGGGGGGTAGCCCAGGAGGTAGGCGAACACCGGGACCGTGAGGACCGACCCGCCGCCGCCGATCAGCCCGAGGGTCAGGCCGATGGCGAGCGCGGAAACAGAGGCGAGCGCCAGCGTGGACGGGGCCATGCCCCGAACGTAACATCCGGCGTGCTCCGCCATTCCTTTCGGACCATCGCGCTGGTCCTCGCCGCTTCCACCGCCACGCTCGGCGCGCAGGAGGCCCCAGTTGTCGGCGTCCAGAACCCGCCCGGGGTCACCTGGGACGTGCTCCGAACGCCGCGCTTCGAGCTCATCTACCCGCGCGAGCTCGCGTCCGAGGCGCAGCGCGTGGCGCGTCACCTCGAGGGGATCGCGCCGGCCGTCGCCCGCTCGCGTGGCGTCTCGCCGCGCTCGCTGCCGCTGGTGCTGCAGAACCGGGGCGTGGTGAACAACGGGTTCGTCGCGCTGGCGCCCCGGCGCAGCGAGTGGCTGGCCACGGCGCCGCAGGGGGCGGGGAACCTCGGTCCCAACGACTGGTTCGACCTGCTCGGCACGCACGAGTACCGGCACGTCGTGCAGTTCGAGAAGATGGATCGCGGGTTCGTGGGCTTCCTCGGCAACCTCTTCGGCGAACCGGGCTGGCTCTTCGGCGCCGACATCGCCCTCCCGCCCTGGTTCTGGGAAGGGGATGCGGTGGGGATCGAGACCGCGCTCACGAGCGGCGGTCGCGGCCGGATCCCGGAGTTCAACGTCGAACAGCGCGCCCTGTCGGTGGACAAGGACCGTCCCGACTACTGGACGGCGTACTGGCGGTCGTACGGACGGTACGTGCCCGACCACTATCAGCTCGGCTACGCCATCACGTCCTGGCTCACGCTCACGCAGGGACCGGCCGCGTGGGACTCGGTCGTGGGGCGCACGGCCGACCGCGCCTGGCTGCCGTGGGGGTTCTCGGCGTCGCTGCGCGAGGTCACGGGCCGGGGCGATGCCGAGACGTATGCGCTGGCGATGGATTCGCTCACGTCCTCGTGGCGCGCGCAACTCGCGGGGGTGACGCCCACGCCGGCCACGGCCGCCCACGCACTTGACCTCGTCAACTTCTCGTGGACCGAGTTCCCCCAGTTCACCAGCGACACCACCCTGGTCGCGCTGCGGCGTGGCATCGACCTGCTCTACGGGTTCGTGGACCTCAAGGTGGGCGACAGCGGCACCTTCGGCGAGGTGACCTTCACGCCGGCCCCGTACCAGTTCGGGGTGCCGCACTCCGCGGGCGGCGG